>JAITIZ010000644.1 GCA_031279215.1 Planctomycetaceae bacterium | reverse complement strand
CTGTGATTTTGACCCCGAAGATGTCATAAACAAATTCCCTTGCCCTGTTGTTTTTCGCCGAGCATAAGCGGTAACACCGAATGAAGATGAGCCAACGAAAAAGTATTATCTTTTCCTGCCTCGCCTACTCCGTGTAAATGAACAACAAGCGGATATTTTGTATTGGGTTTAATCTTTTGCGGAACATGTAACCGATATTTGATTTCCGAATTTTCGTACTTCCCGCCGGTATATTGAAATGACCGTTCTTCGAAACAATAAACGAGAATCGGATGCGGTGTTTTTCCGTTTCCTTTTATTCGGTCATCTTCCATTTTAACCAGTTCCCGAATTTGTTCGGTGGTAAATTTGAGAAGGTCATCTTTAGATTTGACATCATAAATCCCTATTGAAGTTTCTACTTTTTTAGGCGGAACCGGTTCTTTAGGTGTGACTGTAGCGTCTGCTCCGAGCATTATCGGAATACAAACAAGTAAAAACAAAAACATAATTGTTGTCTTTGTTGTTTCTGTTTTATTCGTTGTACCTGATGTCTCAGATGTTTTTGTTGTCTTTGATATTTTGGAATGTTTCCAACGCCTGTAATGATACAAAATTCGCCAGGTTGCAATTGCAACAATAATAGTAATACCCACAATTATTGGTAACAACATCGGATTAGAACCTTCACCGGTTGTGTAGTAATCGGCAAGTGGAAGCGTATAATTTTTATCAATCCAATTTGTAATCGGTGAAATAATTGGTTCAAAAATTGTTACAAGCGGTAACGTTGCATAATGGTACCAGATTGTCCAAAGTAAATACACAAAAAGGAAACCGTTCAGCTTTTGAAAAATTGAACGTCGTAAAAGAAAAATCCGCTCTTCACTTTTCGGAATAAGCAATGCCAACAATGTTGAAACAACCGCCCAAGCAAAAACAAGCCAGCAACAACCCGAAATCCAATCCGACCAATAACGAAAATCTACATACCATAATGAATACGAAATGAAATAGATAGAAACAGGTTTGTAACAAAAAAAAAAATAAAAAGAATTAAAAACCAACAAAAAAAGTATAAGAGATACCCGAATCCGATCAAAAAAATATTGGGATTTTTCTTGTTTTAATAGAGTCATTTCCTGATTCTCTGATGTACAATTTTTGTTTATTGTAGCGTTATTTTTCGGTTTTTCGATGCTTTTCAGAAAATTGGTGATAAAAAATGTTATGATATTGCTATAATACAATATTTTGAACAATATAATATTGTGTTCTAATCCCCGCCATAGAGGAAAAATGAAAGAGGATAGACATAAAAACAAAGAATTTGAATACCGGTCAACAAAAGGAACAAGCCCAAAACCATCAAGATTTGCTTACATGTTGGAATATCGTGTGTACATATAAAACGATATACCAATATGTCAATAACAATCAGAAAGGGAATCGAGTGGGTGAAAATGAGATACGGTAAATTCAAAAAAGGAGATTCGTTTCCCTCGGCGATTAATAACGATAAATAGCAAAAAAACAAAAAGAGATTAAAAATAAAAAGTCTCAAATCACCTTTAGTTTTTATGATGTGTGACTCTGTTTGCTGATGGTATCCCATAACCCCGAAAATATTATACAGTAAAAAAAAAACTATCCAAAAATATAAGAAACTATAAATGGCATTAACCATCAGTGATATAAATAACATACAAAAAACTCCTGACCCGAATAATTTATCTCATTCCTCATTGCACAACGATTTTAAGAGGTATAACAATTTCAGGATTTAATTATTATTGTCCCCCAAAACACGAAAATACCCACTGTTTTCGTCCGATAATTCAGTTTGAGATGTTTTGTTACAATTTATTAAAATAAGGAATGCTAAAAAAGTAATTTTAAAATTTGACAGGCGATCTGAAATATTTGGATTAAATAGAGTTGTCATAACATGGAAGTTATCAAATAATAATAGATGACAATTCTCTAAGGCAGCACACAAAAATAACATGTTCATTTGTATATCATTGAACTATTGACATCGCGTTTGTATAAGTTTAATTCTCATACTATTGGATAGGTTATTTTCGCGTGCTGTCTAAAATACACTTTATTTTATTCTTCACAACCTTTTAAGCAATCAGAATAAGCTTTGTTTGCAGCATTATCGCATGCCTTACGAGCATCTGTTGCTGCATCCTTACAGGACTTGTATGCCGCTTTGGCTTGATCAATTGCCCTGTTATATTTATCAATTGCATCCTTGATACAATCCTGCATATCCTCCGTGGCTCGATTTTTACACTTAGTGTAGTCTTGACCAGCTCTGGAAATACAATTACGATAATCAAGCTCACACTTAGCCATTGCAACAAGGAACGCTGCTCCGACAGCTAGCTCACATGGCAAAGCACCAGGTCCTGTAGTAGGGCACAATTCAGCTGCCAGTGCAGCCGCTGCACCAGCCGCCAGAACACAGTTATCATAGTCTCCACTGCATCTTTGTTTAGTCGTTTCATAATCTTCAGAACATCGTGCCATTGTTTTCGCAAATGTTGCATCACATTGGGTATAGGCATCCGTGCGCGCCTTCTCTGCTTCATCACATGCTTTATTATAATCTTCTGTACACTTCTTCAAAGCCTTTTCCTCTGCATCAGCACAAGCCTGCGATGCAGTATTATATGCGTCAGCACAATCTGATTCACAGTCAGCATAAACTACAAACACAAACATTTGTAACAGCGTACCACAAAACATTAAAAAAATGACTCGTTTCCATTTGTAAACCATTTTAAATAACTCAAACTGTAAAAGAAATTTCGCTAATTTTACAAAATTTGCTGTGAAAACGCCCTAAAATACGGCTTTTTGTCGAATTTTCGATGATATTTGCTCATAAAAAACGAGTAAA
>JAITIZ010000569.1 GCA_031279215.1 Planctomycetaceae bacterium | reverse complement strand
GTAGGCACTGACACTTCCAAGTTGATCACGTTGCTCATTGGTCAGGACACCACTTGCATACCACCAGGCATCGGACACTACTTGGAGTTTATCGCCGGTACATCCCCGTAAATCGGTTGTTCCGCTAATAAAATCGTACAAGGGTTGTTGTTCGATAAACGGAAAGAGCAAAGAGAAAAGCGACATACGATATCGGCAGATAATTCCCGGAGGCAACCCTTGCCGTGTATCATGGAAATTGTGAACGGCAATTCCCATTTGTTTCAGTTTGTTGGTGCATTGCATTCTCCGCGCTGCTTCCCTCGCCGCTTGTACCGCCGGCAACAGAAGAGCGATTAACACGCCGATAATCGCAATTACCACTAGAAGTTCGACTAACGTAAAGCCGAAAGGTGAAGATCGAAGAAGTTGTAAAAAGTTTACAGGAAAGAGTTTAGAACGTAAAGATTCTCCACTATCCGTTATCAACTTTCCACTACAGATTGCCCCCCCCCCCCTGGTTTGCCCATTTTAACATCGAGATTTTTGCCAAAAAAGTCCCCAAAAACACAACAAAACACTTCACTAAATTTTCCATTGTCAGACTCATTGTTTTATAAAGTTTCTTTAACATCTCTGTAAGTCGCCACACATACAATAGTGAAAAACACGCATCACAGAGCAAAAAAATGAACGTTTCCAAGTTTACACCCAAAAAAATAATTGTCAATAAGGTTTTTCAAATTTTTTAGCATTTATGAATTAATGGACTTAGAAATAACAATTTTACAGTACTTCAACTTAAAGTGTAATATCTAAAAACAAAAATTCCGGTAATCTATCACTGGAATTTTCGTTAAAAGATAAACCTAATGTAGGCGACCGTAGGTGAAAGCCGTAGGTAAAAGCCGTAGGTAAAAACCTTTCGCCGAAGGATTTTCACACACGGCTTCAACTGTTGATCCGGTTTTTCCATTTCCGTCCGTCAACAGGGTCAAGTCGGCGAGTACGCCGAGGCAATGTTTCGGTGAAACATTGCCTACCTCGTACATAAATCGTAACACAAAAAAACATCAATTAAATGCCTGACGGCAGTCTATTTTATGGTACATTGTAGAGTTCCAGTTCCCATATTCTGGCATAGCTGTCTGTTTTTGTAATCCAAAGCCGGAAAGATTTGGCTTCAACCGAATCGAAACGGCGATCAACATAGAAATTTTTGTTACCGATAACTGCGGAACCCGATATGTCGAACCATTGACCATTCTTTTCGTATTGCAGAACACAATCCTGAACAACTGTTTTCAGGTTTGATTGACCGCTCAGCATTTGGAAACCGTTAATCCGTATTGGTTGGTCAAAAGTCAAAATCGCCCAAGGATTTTTTTCGGGTCGGCTTACCCAGCGGGAATGATTATTCGTAACAACTCCGCGTCCGTCATTGAGATATTTTCCCGGATACTCTTCGCTTTCGTGTTCACTGGAAACGGTAACTTTTGCTTTTCGTGCCAGATTTTGACCGGCTTTTTTGGTCCATTCGGCGGGTTGTTCCGGTGGAGGCGGAGTGGGGGCAATTCCTTTTTCCATCAAACTTTTGAGTTCCGCAAAATATTTTTCGTAAACATCGCGCGGTAACACGTTGTTCTTTTTACAGACAGACGCCGCCATACCGACAACTTCTCCCATCATACCGCCGGTTTGAATCACCCGCGAAACACCGAGCGCAATATGGGTTACACTAATATTGCGGCCTGCCATAAAAAGATTCGGAACATTCCGCGAATAAAAACATCGATACGGTAACGGAAACGGTTCATGTTTAACATGTGTACAATAAGTCCGAAATTCTTGTCCCGGAAAATGTGTTTTACTGTATTCGGTGGCGTAATGAACATCAATGGGCCACGTACAAACAACACAAGAATCAGGATAAAGCCGATGTTCCGTAACATCCTGTTCCTGAATAATCATATCACCAAGAAGCCGGCGCGATTCCCGTTTTCCTGCCATAACTCCGACATAAACCAAATCACGGTTGGCAACTTTTTCCGCCCATTTACCTTCAATATGATTTTTCATATAAGCCCAATGTCCATAAATAGCACGAAAACCAAGATCACGGAGCCGTTCCACGTCTTCAACCTGATCCATATTCATTCCGGTTTCCCAATTCCACGCACCTGTCATAGATGGTTGAATTGTTTCTTTTGTGAACGGGATAGCCCATTTCAATTCGGGAAATGTTGTTTTCTCTTTTCGCACGGCAGTTGACCACCACAACGTCGAACCCATAACGAGTTTATCCGGTTCATCGGGAGCCATTGACTCTCCGGTTTCCTTTTTCGATTCGCGACCAACACGAAAATCAGCTCCGGCAAGGAAACCAAGATTACCATCTCCCGTACAATCCGCAAACAAATTTCCGGTAAAACGTGTTTCTTTACCGTTATAAATATTTTTGCCGATAACTGCTTTGATTTTTTTTCCATCCATTTCGACATTGATCATTCGTGTTGCCAAAAAGAGCGAGATATTTTTTTCGGCAAGAAGAATTTCCATTTCTTTTTGTGCAAAATCTCGGTTTTCAACTTGGTAACGTGTATATTTTGCGTTGCGTAATTGGTAAACGAGATTACCGAGATTCGGATAGGGCGGCAGATTGATAATTCCTTCGGGACCGACATTAATTTCAGGGCTGGCGTTCCCGCCAACCATTGGTCTGTCCTGAATTAACGCAACTTTCAAACCAAGCCGCGAAGCAGTAATCGCTGCACAAAGTCCCGGATAACCAGCTCCGACAACAATAAAATCAAACGGATTTTCAGAGGCATCCGGCGGAATATCAGGTAAACCAAGCAATTGATGCCGTAAAACCGAAAGCGTTTCTTTATCGTTTGGCGGTGTAAAATCAGCATCGGCAGTCAAACAAAGGGCATCAACTCGACCGTCAAAACCGGTCAAATCGTGTAACGATAAAACCGAATGTAATTTTGTTTCCGAAACGGTTATAGTTCCGCCGTATTGCCAATGCCATGGTTCGCCTTCTGTTCCGAACACGGTATCCATTGGTTTACCGTCGAACAGGAGTTGAAATTGTCCTGGTGCGTGTTCGGTTGTCCACGGAGCAACCCAATTACGGGTTCGAACAAACACCCGATATGTTCCGGCAACAGGAAATCCGATATGAAGTGTTGCGTCTTTAACCGGTTTACCAATACCGTGCGCAATCAAAACCGGTGAACCCATTTGATCCATATATTGCTGATCAATTACCCAACCGCCGTAATCCGAAAACGACTCCGCTTCAATCAGCAACGTTTGGGATGTTTGCGCCGAAACAGTGTTCGGCAGTAACAAAAACAGAATAAACACTAACGATAAAATACATAATTGTTTCATAGTAGATAGTAGTTTTGATGTTGTAAATAGTGATTCTAGTAATTTAATGAAAACTGTAATTATGGAAATTGATAGTATATCCAATAATTATTAAATTCATAGTTTAAAACGAATTATAATTCGGTTTAATTGTTCATAAATTATTCGTCTCTTTAGTCACTAATTGTCCTTTATGACTCTAAAATTTCAGTATAAAGAGATAAAGGACAAATAGGACGATGGAACAAATAATCTTTAATTTTTTTACATAGGGCTTTCGAGCCGCAAGACATTTTTTCCGGTTTTGCCGACATCAAATGTTTGAGCAGTTTTGCCGGAAACGTTAATTTTTAACGGTGTCGTTTTAGGGTCAGTGTATTGAGCATCAGTCAGAGTAAAAACCTTAACTTGTTTTGGCGGACGATCTTGGTCAAATGTTTCCCGTTCTAACTTTGTAACTGTTACGGAATATTCGCCTTCAACCGCCCCAAAAAACTGACCATGAGTAACCATTACGGCTTTACCGGCATTATCTGTTGTCGCATTACTTCCCCATTTGAATGTCGGGTCGGAACTGTGAAAAGCAACGTCAACATCGGAAAGCGGTTGTCCTTCACTCAAAATGGTAACAACACATGGAACAAGTTTTGGCATGTCCGCCGGTCGTGAATTGTTATTGGTACAACCGGAAGACATGACCGTAATAACCAAAAATATCAGGAGTAAAAAATTATTTTTCATAGTTATTGTTATCGTTATTAATTGTTTATTTATTGTTCAAGTGAAACATTTTCGCCGCCGTCAATAGAGCCGACAGCACCCCAAACACCATAAGGACTTGTTCCGCTTTGAACCGGAGGTTGACTCAAATTTCCACAATTAATTCCATCCTGAATAAAGTGAACACTACCATCAAGAAAACCGGTATTGACGCCGCCGGAATGATAACTCGATGCCGACATTAAACCAAAACCGTCATTGGCGTTACCGTCGCTAGAGGTTGCTAATGAATTTACACCACAACTTGGCGAATTTGGCGGAAGAATGGTACAAAAACCTGAAAAAACAAGTTGTCCTGCATCAATTCTTATACCGCGTTGAGAAAAAGGAACTACTGTAGATTTGAAGAAATTCGGATTAGCCGGATCACGTTTATTGAAACAATTGTCTTTGGGATTGTTATGAATATTTCCACCGCAATCAGTGGCAATTCCACCGCGAATGGCATTATCATTGGTATCTTTGGGCGTTGCCGATTCACTAATCGCAACAGTATTCGATGTTCCATCGTTAATCGCGCCAAGTTCTTTCCACTTAAACGGAGCAAATGGAGCACGGTTTGTTGCCGTATTATATTCCGTCTTGTTTGGTTCCACTGCGTCCGGCATACTGTGAGGATTGTTATAATTATTTCGCCTCACCGTGTCGGCTGCACTATACATAATGTTACAACGTGAAATCGGATTTGTTCCGGCAACACCGATGTCATAACATTGACCGAAATACGGATCAGAGGGACAACAAAATGTTTTAAATGCAACATTGTTCATTGCCGGAGATGCGGTAACAGAAACTGGTGAAAATGTTGATAAACCGTAAACGGTTGTATCATACGCCGCCTGTAGTTCCATAAATGGAAACAGGATAAAATTTATTGATCCAATGTTGTAGCTTGGATTCAATGGCATGTGGTAACGGGTTGCCGGCAGTGATTTGAGAGTATCGTGATAGTTATGGAGTCCTATCAGATACTGTTTCATGTTGTTAGTACAGGTCATTCGTCTTGCGGCTTCGCGTGCCATCTGTACAGCCGGTAACAGAAGAGCGATTAACACGCCGATAATCGCAATCACCACTAGAAGTTCGACTAACGTAAAGCCGAAAGGTGAAGATCGAAGAAGTTGTAAAAAGTTTACAGGAAAGAGTTTAGAGCGTGAAGATTCTCCACTATCCGTTATCAACTTTCCACTACAGATTGCCCCCCCCCCCCGGGGGTTTGCCTGTTGACGGTTGGGGGTTCGGGGGATTTTTGGGGGGAGTTTTGAGTGGGGGGTGTGGGATGGTTTTGG
>JAITIZ010000566.1 GCA_031279215.1 Planctomycetaceae bacterium | reverse complement strand
TACAAATACATGAATCTTATCAGAGTTTTGACCATGAAAATCAATTTGATCAGGGCAGATTTCATTTGTCAAAACACCATTAGGGAACTTCTAAAAACATCAGGAACGCAGTCGTCTCGCCTGCACATTGCCTATAAACAGGGCAGGCGAGACGCCTGCGTTCCTCCTAATATTAGTTTTTAGATGTTACCATTTGTGAATTATTACAACATTATTAGACATCGAGATTTTTGACTTCGAGCGCATGTTTTTCGATGAATTCACGGCGTGGTTCGACTTTGTCGCCCATCAGAATACGGAATAGTTCATCGGCTGCGGCAGCGTCTTCCATGGTAACCTGAATTAATGTACGGTTTGCCGGATTCAATGTTGTATCACGAAGTTCTTCGGCATTCATTTCGCCAAGTCCTTTGAATCGTGTTACCTGCATTCCTTTTTGACCGCCGCTGCGAACCTCTGTTAAAAGTTCACGCAAATCTTCAAGTCCATGCGAAGTGTCGCTGCGTTGGAGATAATATCGTGACGTATCCGTTCCGGTTCGTTCTTGGGGTAACAGCGCATCAATTTCAAATCCCTGTTCACGAAGTTCAAGCAAATATTTATTGATCGTACGCACTTCATGTAATTCAACAATTCGGAGTTTCGGCTGATATTCTGTTACATCGGTTTCGCCGGTATTCGGGTCATCGCCCAAACCGCCAACTCCAACTGAAATTTCGCGACCCGATTCTTGTTCAATTTGGTTTTGAAATTCCTTGAGTTTATCGCGGTCTGTAAACCATTCTTCCCGTTTGTCGTAAAAAACATGGTAAATCGGAAGCCGTGCGGTAACAGAATCCTGACGTATTGCGTGTTCGCGAATACTAATTCCGCGCCGTTCCAACGCAAGAATTGATTCCTCCAAACCTGCTAATGTTTTACAAAGTTTTTCCATAGCTTCACCTTCAAATGTTCGTCCGTCACCGGCATCAAAGACGGAATTTTTCAAACCGTATTCGAGTAAGATTCGCCGCATTTCCTCGTCGGTTGAAATGTATTGATCGGCATGTCCTTTACGGCGAATCCGGTATAACGGCGGACACGCAATAAAAACATGTCCCGCTCTGACCAATTCGTACATTTGGCGATAAAAGAACGTTAATAATAATGTACGAATATGAGAACCGTCCACATCCGCATCGGTCATAATAACCACTTTTCCGTAACGGCGTTTTGATAAATCAATTTCATCGCCGACTCCGCTGCCGAGTGCGGCAATCATGCTGCGGATTTCTTCATTGGCTAACACTTTTGCGTCGGTGGCTTTATAAACGTTCAGTATTTTACCTCGAAGCGGCAGAATTGCCTGATATTCACGGACACGTCCGCCTTCCGCACTTCCGCCGGCAGAATCGCCTTCGACAAGATACAACTCACATTTATCCACTTCCTTACTGGAACAATCCCGTAACTTTCCCGGCAAACCGCCATACGAAAGTGCGCCTTTACGTTCACGAATAAGCGCACGGGCTTTTCGTGCGCTTTCACGCGCTTCAGCTGCAACAAGTCCTTTTTTGATAATGATTTGCGCTGTTTTGGGATTTTCTTCAAGGAACTTGGCCAGTTGTTCACCGACAATAGAATTGACAATACCTTCGACTTCGCTGTTACCGAGTTTTGTTTTGGTCTGACCTTCAAAGCGGGGATTGGGAACACGTAAAGAAATGACCGAGGTTAAACCTTCACGAAAATCTTCACCGGTTGGCGGAATCATTTTTTCCTTAAACAGATTTGAATTTTTGCCGTAATTATTCAATGTCCGCGTTAATGCGGTACGAAAACCGGAAAGATGGGTTCCGCCTTCAATGGTATAGATATTGTTGACGTAGGACCTTAGATTTTCGGTGTATTCCACTGTATATTGTAACGCAACATCAACCGTAACACCTTCAGAGTCACCGACAATATGAATTACTTCAGGATGAGCCGCTTCGGTGGATCGATTCATATTATGGACAAAATCAACCAATCCATTTTGGTACTGAAATATTTCTTCGGAGTTATTTCTTGCGTCACGAAAAATGATTTTGACTCCTTGATTGAGAAACGCCAAATCTTGTAAACGCCGGAACAAAATATTGTAATCGAATTTTCGTTCGGGAAAGATTTCTTCATCGGGCATGAAGGTTGTTTTTGTACCGCGTTTTTCGGATTTTCCGACTTTTTCAACGGGTCCGTTTGGAATACCGCGTGAGTATTCTTGATGATACACCGCACCATCACGTTCCACATCAACTTCACACCATTCCGAAAGGAAATTAACAACCGTAACACCAACTCCATGTAAACCGCCGGAAGCCTGATACGCACCTTTCGAAAATTTACCGCCGAACTTGAGAACGGTCATCACACCTTCAAGAGTTGATTTTTTCAAATCGGGATGTTCTTCAACCGGAATACCGCGGCCATCGTCTTCCACAGTTACGGAGCCGTCGTTGTTAATTTGTACGAGAATGGTTGTCGCAAAACCTGCCATCGCTTCATCGATGGAATTGTCAACCACTTCACTGACCAAATGATGTAATCCGCGGCTGGTTGTATCGCCGATATACATTGCCGGACGTTTTCGTACATGTTCCTGATCACTCAGATGTTCAAGGTCTTTCGCCGTGTAATCCTCATTGGCTCCCGGCAATGTCCCTTGTGAAACAGTAAATTCGTTAATCGATCCGTTTGTATCGTTTGTCATAAAATTTTTAGTTATTGAGTTAATTAAGTTAATAGGTTATGGTGAAGTTAAAAAATTTGTTCAAAAACTGAAATTCAGTAAAAATTGTGTTGATTATTTCGGAGTTGGTAAATTTGTCCATTTTTTTTCCCGAATTATTGACAAGTTGGTATTCTGTTTAAATTTTGTGAAAATGACGAAAATTGGGCAAAGATGGAACCAAACGTGCCAATCCAACAATATTATCATATTATCACTCATATTATCACTGATTTTTCGGCAATGTCAACTCCAAGCGGTTACTTCGGTTCTGTTTTGCTTTGTTCCTGCCGGTTATGTAGATATTATTTACATTGTTATTTGTATCGTTATTCATATCGTTATTCATTTTTATCATTCTATTTTTTGTAATGCGGATTGATTATGAAACAAGTATGGTTCTTTTTTTCGATCACCTTATTTTTCTAACGAAAAAGTTTTTCAACACGAAATACACGAAAATTACACGAAAAAAAACTTTCGTGTGTTTCGTGTTTAAAATAGCTATTCTACTGAACAGTTACAAACAAATTATTTTTTGGGGTAAATGATAATATATCAGTGAAATTTTTGTTTTTTGATCTTAACCCCGCTAGGGGTGTGAAACATAACCGTAGGTTGCGCTTCGCTACACCTACGGTTATGCACATCTCGTCCCTGCGGGACTAAGAAAAACATAAGAGATTAAGGAAATGCCGCTGAAAATCCTACCAAAAAATTATTCCACTGATAGATTACAAAATTTTAGGGATTATTTTTTGTCGGTAGTTTTGGGTGAAAGGGTATATGTAGGTTATAAGGCGTTCCGAAGAACGTAAATTATTAACCATTTCACTTTTTTAGGAGACAAAACAATGAAACGAATCCTTACCTTTGCTTCCTTTGTGTTGATTGTGACAGTAAGTACACTTTTTGCTCAGGAAGCTCCCGATCCGAATGATGTTGGCGACTTAAACCGCGAAGCGGCAATCAAAGCGTTTGCCGAACTGACAGAGAATGTCAAAAAGGCATTGAGTGCCCCGGACGCAGTGGTCAAAAACAGTGATGGGACAACCAAGTTTAACGTGATTGCCCCTGTTTCAGTTCCACTTTCCAGCGGTACCGAAGTAATTAGCGGTTGTACCAACGCCGTCAAAGTTTGGTTTGAATTATCGGATGGGCGTTACGTCAATCCCAAGTATTACCGATGGGCTCCGAACGAAATTTTTTATGTTCATGTTCTTTCGGCGGTGCCGGTTTATGTAACAATTTACCAAAATTACCCCGGTATTAGTCAATCTAAGCGGGCTTATCCTGATGCTCGTTTCCCAAACAGTTTCCTGTCTCTCAAACCGGGTCAAGCTACCCGTTTGCCGGTGGCGTTCCAGATGGACGGAAATCACAATACCGAATTCATGTCTCTGGTTGTTACAAAAGCGGATTGGGAAGGTATTAGGGCAGAAGTTCCGCAAGCTGCGGCAATTGCTGCTGACGTTGTTGCCAGTAATACTACTACCACCACTATCGCAACACAAACTTCCAGCGGAGTACTCAAAGGCGCAGCTGACATTTCCAAAGAATCAACTCTTGCCAAATTTGCTGCTGTCAATGAAGCTGGTTTAGCGGATAAAGCGTTTGATGACGGAGTTACAAAATGTTTTCGGCTTCGTTACTATGTTTCCTATCCCCGTTATATCCGGCCGATTTACTATTGCCGATATTTGAATCGTACCTATCACTATATCAATGTTACCAATGTTACCAACGTGAGTTTCATTAACTATCGCGGTTGTTATACGAACATTGATGATGCTGCTCTCTATCTGTTTTCAGATAATGGTGTCGGTCAACTTCAAATTTCACTTCGTAAATGCGGTCCGCATTGGCATTGGTAATCGGTCATAAATGACCTTGACAGAAGGGGGCGGAAACGCCCCCTTTTGAATATCACCCGATATACTCATCACACCAGCCCATTCATTCGGTTTTTATTTTTTGACAGGATCAACTGATTTTGAACTAATTTTGAACTGATTTTGAACGAGACAAGCAGAATTTGACAGTATTTTTAAATGATAATCTTTAATGATAAATAAAAAACTCAAAAATTCTGTTCTTATAAAACGAGCTTTAATGTGTGATGAATATACTAAAATTTGTAATGATAAAAAAAATTGATTGTTTATTCTTTTTATTATTACGATTCTGATGATTTATTAAATCAACCAATAGTTATTTTGTTTTCTTACACTGTTTTTTACAGGAGTTTATATCCATGACTGTTTCAAAAAAAATCTGGAAGATTTGTTTTAGTTTTGTTTTTCTGTTCCTGTTTTTCGTTGCAGCTGCAACGCTTACACAACAGGCGGCGGCACAAAAGATTCATCTTGTGATTGCTGCCGACACTAATGCTGAAGGCGGTGTTGGTGCTTTTGTAAAAATTGATCAACACAAAATCAAACAGTTATTTGAATCCAATGTTCCCGATTCACAACTCAAAATTACCATGATTGCTGCGGAAGAGATGCGGGGATCGAATATTCTGGCGGCGATTGATTCGCTTGAAAGTTCCAATGAGGATACAATTGTGTTCTATTATTCGGGACATGGAGGGTTTGATCGTCAAAAGCAGGAGCAGTTTTTACAGTTAAAACTTGGTCATTTATACCGTCCTGAATTATTGAAACACATTCAACAGAAACAACCGCGGTTATCGGTTTTGTTGACGGATTGTTGTAATGTTCAGATTGATGTGATGGAAGCGGCTCAAGAACGTCAAAGCGAAGTGATTACTTTTTCGAAGGAGATTTCCCCTTTATTTGCAACACTTTTCTTTCATTGTAAGGGTGTTGTTGATATTACTTCTTCCAAACTTGGTGAATACTCTGGTTGTGATATGAAAAAAAATCGCGGTTCGTGTTTTACTTATCCTTTTGTTGATTTGATGAAGGTGAATAAAGACAATGTTGACATGGATTGGGATAAATTTGTTACAGAATTAGCGGCGAAGGTCAATGATGCTTTTAAGGAGTCTTACCCGAATGGTTGTAGGGGTCAGATGACTCAAACGCTTGCAGCGTTTAGTTATCCGGGGAAGCAAGAACAGCCTAAACCGGAAGATAACAACAATCCGTCAACAGAAGAGAAGAAGGGTTATCGTTTTGGGGTTCGTGCTGTTGCGCATCAGAGTGGAGGAATGCGGATGTTGGAAATTATAGAAAATTCGCCAGCACAACGTTCCGGTTTGGAAATTGGTGATGTGATCCTTGAAATCAACGGCAAAGCAATCAATACCGAAAAGGAGTATTCTGATGCTATTGATGCATCAGAAAAAATGATGCATGTCAAATTGATCAATATTCGCGACGGAAAAACGATTACGCCTACTATTGAGTTAGGGTGGTAATTATCGAATTGAACGTAATATTTATCCATTTTTATCCTTTAAATTACAGGAGATTTTCCATGTCTATTAGTAAACTTTCATCTATTGCGGCGATATTATTAACAACCGCTGCTTTAACATTACCGATTTCTGCCTATACAAAACCGGAAACGGCTGCTCAATCGAAAAATGTTACGGAGACAACAGAGCCGGAGACTGCAAAACCGGAGACAACAGAACCGGAAACCGCCAAACCGGAGACTGCCAAACCGACAACAGAGCCGGAGACTGCCAAACCGGAGCCTGCCAAACCGGAGACTGCCATGCTGGAAAAGACCGCGACAGAAAACCGATTGGAAAACCGGTTGGAAAACAAACAACCGGAACAAATTGCGGCGAATGATTTTTTATTCCGATTTTATCGAACGGTATGCGATCATTTTGGTGCGGACAGCAACACAACAGTATCACCTTATGGTGTTTCTTGTCTTGGCGAGATGTTGATGTATGGGTCGGAAGGCGAAACGAAACAGGCGCTTCAGAATTTGTTTGTTCCTTCTGGTCAGGGGTCTAAGCGGACAACTTGGTTCCATTTATCGAAGGAACAGGAATGGGAATTACCGTTATCGGTTGCCAATGGAATGTGGATTCAGAAGGGATTTCCGGTTCGTTCTGCTTATACGGTAACACTGCAATCGTTGTTTCAATTGCGGGTAACAGAGGCGGATTTTACCAATCATGCTTCTGAGGAATGTACCAAAATCAATGCTTGGATTGCGGGAGCGACGAACAATAAGATTACAAAATTATTTGAATCGCTTGACACACAATCGCGGATTGTTTTGGTGAATACGTTGAATTTTCATGGGAAATGGGCGATTCCGTTTGATAAATCGGCGACAAAATTGGGAACATTTTATTGTACGGGCAACAAGACCGTTGAAGTTCCTTTGATGCAAAATACACTTCGTCTTAGTTATACGAAAAACGATTTGTATCAAGCGGTATCGATTCCTTATGAGAAAAACCGTTGTTCGATGATTATTATTTTGCCCAATGCGGCTTCAACTTTGGATCAGGTTGAAAAGACATTGAATGAAGATTCTGTATCAAAACTGGTTGGCGGGATGATATTGGAGCGGGTTGAGTTAACGTTACCGGTTTTTGAGATTGAGTCGGATATTGATTTGAAGCCTATTTTGGGCAAGACGGGAACGGGTATTGTATTTGATTCGCAAAAGGCTGATTTTTCCGGCATGAGCAATGTTGAAGGGCTTTATGTTGATCGGATGCTTCAAAAGGTATTCCTTCGGGTTGACGAATCTGGTACGGAGGCTGTTGCGGGTGCTGGTGCCGATATTGTTCCGAAGGGTGTGGAGATTTCGGCAATTTCTCCGTTGATATTCTGTGCGGATCATCCTTTTTTATTCTTGATTCGTGATAATAGCAATGGTATTCCTTTGTTTATTGGTCGTTATGTTGCTCCGTAACTGGGGATTAATAATGTACCGATAGTTTATTTTTTTAAGAACCCTTCTTTTTAGAGAAAGGACACTTTGATGTTTATTTCAATGACACGATTTACGTTTCGTATTTTAATTCTTCTTATCGTTGTTTCTTTATTGATTCCGTGTTTATCGGCACAGAGTGATAAAGAGGAGAGCAACAAGGAAGAGGGTACTCCGCCGAGTGCTGCGTCAAAACCGGATGAAAGCAAGAGTTGGGCGACGTTGGGGCGGCTCTATGTTGTTACGGTAACAGATGACGAGCTGGAAGGTATTCCTGGACAGGTTGCATTGAAGAACGGTGAAACCGTTGAGGCTTTGTTTAAAAATAACATTGCTTCTGGGGCGTTTGCTGTGATTAAGATTCCTGCGGGACAGATGACTCGCCAAACACTTTTTTCGTTGATTTCCAATTTACCGGTCAAATCTCAAGATGCGATTTGTTTGTATATTTCTGGTAAGGGTAACGAGGACAGGCGATACGGTACTTTTTTTGAATTGAGTAAGAGCAAGGAGGAGTTATACCGTTCTGAGTTACGGGCGGCACTTGCCAAAAAGAATTGTCGGTTGTGTGTACTGATTTCTGATTTTTGTGATGGCAAAGAGATTCCGGTGAAGCCGGAGCCGAAGCCGGAAGCCAAACCGGAGCAATTGGAAACGGAGAGCAATGCTGAGAGTACGGAGCAGAAAAAACCGGAAACAGCAACCGAAGAACCGAAAAAGAGTCCCGATTCGGAAACGGCTCAAACGGTTCAAACGGCTCAAACGGCAACACCGGAAATTACGAAACAGGAAGGAATTAAAACTTCGCCGTTATTTTTTTCGTTGTTTTTCCAAAGTACGGGAGTAGTGGACATTCTTTCCTCGAATCCGGCTCAGCATTCGTTACCGTCGGAGAAGGGCATTGGTTGTTTTACGGAGGCATTTTCTGGTATTCTTGAGGCGAATAAAAACAAGAGTTTATCTTGGTACCGATTATTTCCTTACATTAATCGCGGTGCGGGATTAATTTTTGAGAACATTTATGTTGACGGTGCGAATTTGGATGGTTTGAAACAGATATCGCAATCACCGATTTTGTTAACACTTGGTCAGGAGAATTACAGTCCGAATATTTTTTCTGAGGTTTATCCTCGCGGGAATGATTTTGATTCATTGATTCCTGGGGTTACGGATAAAGAAGTTTCTTTGACTGATGATGATTCCAAGATGATTACGAAATTAGTTCAAGAGACATTGACAGTGATTCGTCCTCAAAATGATCAGGAAAAGGGAACGCATGAGCATTATGCGGTACTGGACCCGGACAACACGGTGAATGGTATTGATGGTAATCCATTTTCGACGCAGTTTCCGTCTCTTTCTCCTGTTCCGAGGTTGGCATCCACTTCGGTTTCGCCTTCGGTTTCCGATAATCCGCCCAAGATAAAGATTGGAGTTCGGGTGGTGGATAATAAAGGTGATGGTGTATTGATTACGCAAGTTCTTCCTGGTTTTCCTGGGGCGCGTGCTGGTTTGGAAAAGGGCGATGTTCTTTTGTCGATTAACGGCAAAAAGATAACTTCCGAAAAAGAATATTCTGATGCGGTCGATGCTGCTGATCGCGGAATGAAGTTGGAAGTTCGTAATAAAAACGGCGGTCATGCTACAACGGTTATCATTCAACTAACGGCACCGTAGTTAGTGGAGAGTTGATAGTTGATAGCGGATAGTTGTTTTATTTTTGTCCGCAGATTTACGCAGATTTACGCAGATTATTCTTAAAAAGTTTATTTAAAATAATCTGGCGATAATCTGTGTAATCTGCGGACAATTTCAATTATTTTTGTCCGCAGATTTACGCAGATTATTCTTAAAAAGTTTTATTTAAAATAATCTGGCGATAATCTGTGTAATCTGCGGACAATTTCAATTATTTTTGTCCGCAGATTTACGCAGATTTACGCAGATTTTTTAAAAAAAATTTTAAAAATAATCTGCGATAATCTGCGTAAATCTGCGGATAATTTTTCGTATTTTTCGTGTTATTTCGTGTGTTTCGTGTTTAAAAAAATTTTAAAAATAATCT
>JAITIZ010000046.1 GCA_031279215.1 Planctomycetaceae bacterium | reverse complement strand
TTTTTCCCTAAGTTTCTATCATGTTCGATTCTAGCCGTCATCCTTCTTTTTTTGATATTGAAACCCAACTCGACAAGATTCATCATCTGAACGATTTTCTTGTTCGGCTTAATATCTTGATCAATTGGTCGATTTTTCTCGCTCCTCTTAGTACACTTCGCTCTCCGCGTGATCCTTCGAAAGGCGGTCGTCCTCCTTTTGATTCGCTGTTGATGTTTAATATCCTTATTCTCAAAACCCTTTATAACCTTTCCGATGAAAATACGGAGTTGTTAATTCGTAACCGTTTATCGTTTCGTAAATTTCTTGGGTTGAGCTTGTCCGATGTGGTTCCCGATGCCCGTACGATTTGGCTTTTTGCCGAATTGCTCAAAGACCAGGAAATGGAACACCATCTCTTTGACTTGTTTCACGAGGAATTAGCGCGTCATGGTTTGGCGGCGAAAGGCGGTTGCAGTATGGACGGTACGTTTGTCGAAGTTCCGAAACAACATAATAGCCGTGAAGAGAATGCTCAGATCAAATGAAATTTACCTGGATTCCGCCTACATCGGCAGTGAACACAACCCCATTTTGGAAGACTTAAAAGAACGCGGATTTAACCCGCAGATTTGTGAGAAAGGGGTACGAAATCACCCCTTAACTCCGTTGCAAAAATCCTGTAATCGTATCAAATCGAGTGTTCGTTGCCGGATCGAATACATTTTTGGGGCACAAAAAAAACGAATGGGAGATGAAGTGCTGAGAACAATTGGACTGAAACGTGCAAAATTCTGGATCGGAATGCGAAATCTGGTCAGTAACATGTGTCGAGTGGTAACAATCAATCAATAGGCTAAAATAACGAAAACAACGCCTAATCCACACGTTTTCGTCATAAAATCAATGATGAATACGTGAAGGAAAAGGAATTCTACAATAGAGACGCCTCAAAAAATCAACGAAACACACCGCAAAAAAAATATATAAACTCAAATATTTGCGTTTTTAGAAGTTCCCTACAGAATAATTATCTAATTTTTTCTATGAAAAGTTCTGTTTATCCGTCTAACTTTTTAGGAAATCAAAAAGTCGACTCTTTGATAGAAATTTTAACCCAAACATGTTTGACAACCCATTATTGTATGAATCGATCCGGCGTTATGCGGTAAGATTGTTATCTGATACCGATGCTGCTAATGATGTGGTACAGGAGGTTTTTCTCCGCTTCAACCAACATCAAAACACCATCGAACAACCACGCGCTTGGGCTTACCGAACCGCGAGGAATCTGGTGATTGACCGTTTCCGCCAAACCAAAACAACCGTTTTATCGGAGACAATGCCTGCCGAAGCAGGACAATTCAATCCGGTTCTACTCACCGAAAAAAAGGAGGAATTCGAAATGATCCAACAAAAAATTAACCGGCTCTCCATCCGGCATCGTGAAGTGTTACGGCTCAAATTTCAGGAAGGTCTCAAATATACTGAAATTGCCGATGTTATCGGAGAACCGGTTACCACGGTTGCATGGCTTATTCATGAAGCCGTTACCTTGTTACGTAAAGAATTTACCAGTGATAAATGATGAATAACAAATTATTCACAAATAGAAACAAATACCCCAATAGTATCTGTTACTAATTTATTGCTAACCCATTGTTTACCGGTTACAAACCTATTACAAACCTATTACAAACTCATTACAAACTCATTACAAACCTATTAACCTTTAACCATTGAATAATCAAATGAACCTAATAAAATCTGATCCTCGTTTAACATCGTTCGTTCTCGATGAACTTTCTGAAACCGAAATGAACGAAATTCAGGCGGCAATCAACGCCGACCCGGAACTCCAAACGGAAATCGAATCTATCCGGCAAACCATTAAAGAAATCGAAACCGCAATGAAAAATGAACCCTTGCCGGAAAATTTCAAAAATAGCAACAACATTATCACCAACAACGAAAAACCTACTATCTCGCCAAAACACAAAAATTGGTTTCAACGATTAACAATCCCAACTGTTACTATCTCCTCGTTAATTGTTTTGGTTATTGCCGGAGGGATAATCTACAACACCAGTGTTAGTAAGCGTCATGTTGGACATGTAATCCATTGTTGTGAAGAATTACTATCTTTAGAGAATGATTCGACTCAAAATAAATTAATCCAATCAACTGTAGAAGACATTGCATTGTCGGAGGAGATAGAGATATCAACACCGGAACCTCCGGCAATGTTTGATCTCAAACCAAAGGAGATGACATCGCCAATCGGTCGTCCCGATAATTCGACATCAGGAACCAATGCTGGAAGCGGAATAACAGAGTTGAAAGAAAGTACGTTAGTTAGTCCTTCTTCCGATTTTTCCGGCGAATCAGCCCCAATGGGAGGGGGATCACGAGAGATTTCTTTGTCAGGGGCACTTCCTGCACCGACGAGTGTAGAATCGAATTCGTCTTTCAGAACCAGATCAGAAAACACATCCAAATCAGAAAAAAATCGTGAAATTATCGCTCAAAACAGTAGCGGTCCCGTTCCTAGATCAGGTTTACGAAAAGAATACAAAGATCAAACTATTGGTAAAAAGATGAATTCTCCTTATCCTGTTGTTGTTACGAATGATAATGATCCAAAGAATGATCCTTATAATTCCGCCAATGACGAAGCGTACAAGAATACATCCGAAAACGAATTTAAGCCGGTAAAAGTTGGTGAATTTTCGACATTCTCGATTGACGTGGATACGGCATCTTACACCACAATGCGTCGGTATCTTAACGAAACGGCAAAATGTCCGCCGATTGATTCTGTCCGGATTGAGGAGTACATTAATTATTTCAAGTACGATTATGCTTTGCCGACAGATGGTAAACCTTTTGCAACACATATTGATATTTCGCCTTGTCCTTGGGAGTCGAAACATCTTTTAGCCCGTATTGGAATTAAGGGCAAGGAATATTCTGTTGAAGAACGTCCGTCGTTGAATCTTGTATTTTTGATTGATGTTTCCGGTTCGATGGCGGCATCCAACCGTTTGCCGTTGGTCAAACGCGGATTGACCGAACTTGTTGAAATGCTTCAACCCAAAGACCGTGTTGCTATTGTAACTTATGCGGGAACAAGCAGTGTGGTATTGCCGTCTATTTCCGGGCAGGAAAAACGAGCTATTCTTGATTCAATTAACGGTTTGGGAGCCGGAGGTTCCACGGCCGGTGCCGCCGGAATTAAAACCGCTTACGAAACCGCACGAAAATATTATGACAAAAAAGCACAAAACCGTGTGATTTTATGTACGGACGGCGATTTCAATGTCGGTGAAACCAACAACAAAACGCTTGAAGAAATGATCGGTGATGAAGCCAAAAGCGGAGTGTTCCTAACAATTCTCGGTTTCGGAATGGGCAATTACAAAGATGAACGGCTCAAAACATTGTCGATGCGGGGCAACGGTAATTATGGTTACATTGACACACCGGAAGAGGCGCGAAAATTATTGGTTGAGGGTTTAACCGGAACTCTTTTTGCGATTGCGAAAGATGTTAAAATTCAGGTTGATTTTAATCCGGCAAGAGTTGCGGGTTACCGGCTGATCGGTTACGAAAACCGAAAATTACGCGACAAAGATTTTCATAACGATAAAATCGATGCCGGTGAAATCGGTGCCGGTCATACCGTAACAGCATTGTATGAAATTGTTCCGACCGGTGAAAATGTTCCGGCAACAGTGGACAAATCCCGTTATGACAATAGAACCCCAGAACAAAAAACAAATATTCCGGCGGACAATTCCCAAAATAGCGAAACAAAAGATGTTGCCGACGAGACCGGCGGCGATGCGGCAAAATCCAAAGAATTGATGTTCGTAAAATTACGGTATAAACTGCCGGACGAGAACAAAAGTTCATTGCTCGAATATCCGGTGTCAACCGTCTCAAACGAAATGTCTGGTGATTCCCAATTTGCGGCGGCGGTTGCGTTATTTGGAATGTTGTTACGTGAAAGCCGTTACAGCGGCAACGGAAGTTACGACAGCGTCCTCGAACTCGCCACTCCAAACACCAACAACAATCAATACCGCAAGGAATTTATCGAACTCGTCAAAAAAGCAAAAAATAATAAAAAT
>JAITIZ010000347.1 GCA_031279215.1 Planctomycetaceae bacterium | reverse complement strand
CTTCCTGACACTTCCCTACCAAAAACCACCCGTTTTGAAACATGTTTTTAACATAGTTTGAAACAAGTAAATAAACACAAAAGAACCAAAAACGCCTAAAATATTTTATATAAACCTAGAAAATATAAAGACTTACGAAACAAGCAGTTTTCCAAATCACTCCCAGAATTGCCAATGATCAGTGAAAAAAAACGACATTAAGACAAGGGATCGCCTATTTCTTAAATCTGAACTACTACAAATTTCAAATGAACCACTACAAATTTCAAACATTCAAAAAAACAACTTATTACGGGATACAGTATAACTAAATGAACACACCACCCAATGAACACTAGGAAAATCTCTGTGGACTTTTTAAAAGTTAGCGGTTTACAACAACCAAACCTTCGATTTCCACGAGCAACTCAGGACGGCAAACATCGGCAATTGTGTACAAAGTCGGGATGTTAGCAAGCCGTTGATCGCAAACACTTTTTATGATTGCCAATTCATGGGGACGTTTGACATAAACACGGGCACTCTTCAAATGACTAAGATCACAAGAAAATCCCAAAATACCATGTTTTTCAAGATTTTTACCGTCAATTAACGATGCAATATTATTTAGAGTTTGTTCGGTTTGTTTCTCTGGGTCTTCAGGAAAACGGCTCTCCGATTCCGTAATACTCGCCGTTCCCGAAATAAAAATAAAACACGAATTGTCAATCGCCATAGCAATCGCTCTTGAAAATTTTGGACTTTGCGGACTATAGACAGCTCCGTAATCAAATGCGGAGGTTTGGTTTGGATTTTCCAGAGGAACCACCGTAAAATCTTTACGTTGCGCCGAAATCGCAACCGCACCTATGACCACATCAATATCATCAGCTCCTATACCCGTACTTGCCGGATAAACCTCGCCACAATAACCCAACGGTAAATAATCCCTGAGAAATTCAACTCCCTTGAAAAAATCAGTTCTGGCCCGGTTAAGTTCTTGATAACGTTGTTTTTGTCCCTCCGGCAAAACAAGATGCCCTTGATAAATCCATGTCCGAATAATTTGCCCTAAACAAAATTTATTCTGTTCGAGTTGATGGTCAAGCCGCCGGAATGCATCCAATGACCGCCAATAAGCTCCAACAGGTAAATAGCCCGACCGCACATCACCAATAAAAAACCACCGTAAATCATCAAACTCTGTTATGACAATAAAACCCGGTTGCGGTGATTCCACCGAAATAGGTAAGGATTTAGATGTTCCTCCAGCAATTGCCCAAAGTTCAAGACTGAGAGCAACTCCGCTTGCCGGTGTTTGCGGGATAAATGTAAATACACAAGAATATTTCGAGAAAAATTCCGAAAAAATTTGACGGACAAGTTCTTTTTTTCCAATATCCGCTAAAAAAAAATGACCGATTATTGCGATGTTTTCGTCAAAATGCTCCCGAGATAAAACAGTTCGGCAGGATTCGCAGAGACAATGAATTTGGCGTAACCAGTCAGAAACCGTTTGCCCATGTCCTTGTGTATCGTCCCTGTTGTAAAAATCCTTTTCTTCCGGTTCGGCAACAAGAAATAATTGGCGGGATGTTCCAAACGGAACCACTAAATAGGAAATACCTTGTTCGGCTGTTTTACACATTTTTTGATTAAAATTTTGAGGTTGGAAGAAAATCTTTTTTAATCGGCATTAGTTTACTGTTTTCAACCGGAAAAATCAAGCGATGTTTTTTTCGTGTTTTTCACGGGAATCAACTAATTATCCGACCGATTCGTCCGGTTATTACAATTCGTTTTTGAGCGGAGTTGATTGTGTTAATTGGAAAGAATCGAATACGTTATATGATATTTCGGAATTATCAGGTCAAATTGATAATTTTAGTATACTAAAAAAATGATGATTATTGGTAATATTTCAGTGGAATTTTCGTTAATCGCGGTGAATCGTGGTGAACAGATAACATCGCCTACGGATTACTACATAAACGCCAACACTACACTTCTTGCGGTTAAAAACGGCACTTGGGGGCTATGAGTTCTTTCAATAAGTTTGGTGATCACTCGACAAAATAAGACAAAATATTAAGGTAACTTCTAAAAACTAACTAATATTAGGAGGAACGCAGGCGTCTCGCCTGCCCTGTTTTTTTACAAAAAACGCCTAAATATGCGGTCGAGACGACCGCGTTCCTTCTAACAATAAATTTTTACATTAGGTTTTTAGAAGTTCCCATGAATAAAAGACACATGAATAAAAGACACAAAAATTCTGTTCTTATAAAACTGAATTTTAAGGTGTGATGAATATATTAAAGTGTGGTGTATTATTCTGTACTGTTTGGTATTGTTCTTGTTTTTTATACATTCACCTCTTACTCTTTCACCTCCCATGATGATGGACAAAGCGATGGAAAAAGCGGATGTATTGATTGAGGCCATGAAGTGGATTCGTCAACATCGGGGTAAGATCAGTGTTATTAAGATTGGCGGCAGTCTTATGGAAGACGAAGCTGCGATGATGCATTTATTGCTTGACATTGTTTTTATGGAATCGGTTGGTATGAAACCGGTGTTGGTTCATGGCGGCGGTGCGGCAATTAGCAAGGCAATGAGCAATGCGGGTTTGGAACCGCGATTCATACAAGGACGGCGTTACACTGATGAAGCTTCGCTGGAGATTGTCAAACGTGTTCTCGGTAAAGAAATCAATGAACATCTTGTTGCAAAAATCAAAACATTTGAAGGTCAAGCGCAATCATTAAGTGTTTGTTTTGAAAGTAATGTTCTTTATGGTGAAAAGTTGTTACTCAGGGATGAAACTGGTACACCGATTGATATGGGATTGGTTGGTACGGTAACACGGGTTGATGCGGAGCCGATTAGGTATTTATGTGATCATTGGATAGTTCCGGTTATTCCGTCTATTGCCCTGATGGACGACAACAGCCGTCAGGCTCTCAATATAAACGCTGATACCGCCGCAACCGCAATTGCAAAAGAATTACACGCTGAAAAACTTGTTTATGTTAGTGAGGTAAATGGTGTCCGAACCAATCCCAACGATCCCAATTCAATGATTAATTCAATCACCGTAGAAGAAGCACGAAAAATGCTTGCTTCTGGGGCGATTGTTGGCGGTATGATTCCAAAAATTCAAGCCTGTCTCGAAACATTAGAACGTGGTGTAAAAAAGATCCATATTATCAATGGACGTTTACGACATTCCCTTTTGCTTGAAATTTTTACGAGTATGGGTGTTGGTACGGAAATCACCAACCCGTAAACTCTATCTTGTTGTTAAACGGTTTCCACTGTTACCAAAACAACAGCAATATTGTACGTTTCTGCCAATTTTTTGAGTTTTGACATAATGATACGAACATCCGGTCCTTTATTTTCATTGTATTCTCCCCAAAAAGCGGACAGCAGATCAAAAATAATTAATTTGCATGTTGGGTTTTCTTCACACATATTTCTAACAAGAGTTATGTCATTAAGTGTGATCATATCCTGATATGTTTCAATTGTGCCGCCTTTGGTACGGGTTGTTCGCTCAACAGAATCAATATTAGCAACATTATTTGTGTCGGCTCCGTTCAATTGAAGCCGCGGTAATATTGTGTTGGCAGCGTTATCTTCGGAGTTACAAATAAAGACTTTTCCGGTTGGGACTGGTTGATTTCTGAAATAATTTCCAGATTTACTCACCATGGCGGAAAGCCGTGTTGTAAAATAACTCTTGCCATCTCCGGCAAAACCGACGAAAAGTGTGATTGCCGACAACGGAATAATATCCTGCAACAGATAATCTACTTTTTCCTTTGGAATCTCTTCAAAATTTTTGTATTGAATATAACTGCCGATTTTTTTTACAGGTTCGGTATTGGTATCACTATTTTATCCACTATGTTACGAGTTTTCGGACGGCAATAATGTCTCAGTGTCGTTTTAATATTAGTATGATCCATGTGTGCTTGTAACTGTAAAACATCGGCACCAGCCCGCAAAGCGAGCTCACCGGAAAACCGTTTTATGTCGTGTAATCCCATTTTGATACCGGCGGAAGATTCCGCTCTGCGCCAACATTTGTACCATATTGTGTCGCAATGCGGCCATTCAAATATTCTGTTACAACTATTCCATGTAACATGAATGGGACGAATTCGTTCGAGAGATTCAATAAGAATTGGCTGAATTGGTTTGAATCGTACTTTTTCTTTTTTGTCAATTTCGGAACGAATTTTAACGTACATCTCCTTTTTATTAATGTCCCGCCATTCAATTCCAAGTACTGCTTCTCTTCTCGCTACAATAATCGAAACAAAAATCATGAT
>JAITIZ010000246.1 GCA_031279215.1 Planctomycetaceae bacterium | reverse complement strand
TTATTTTTTGTAATTGAAATTATTGTCAATAAACGTTGCAATAATTTTTAATAACTACAATTTGTTTTTGAGTCAAAAAATTGTCTATGAATTCGCCCTGAAAGGGCAATCAGCATTAGTGTAGGGCAGTCGCCCTACGTAATGGTTTCACTTTGAAATTAAGCCCTGAAAGGGCGCAAGCCTAAAGATCATAAATAATTTTTTGCTGTCGCCCTTACAGGGCTTTGGTGTGTTATATTTTTTCCGTCGGGCGTCGCCATACGCTAATACTGATTGCCCTTTCAGGGCGAGTTTAGTTTAAAACGAAAACCGAAATTTAAAGTGTAATGAGTATATCTTTATTGTCTTCGGTTATTCCGAGTTTTTCGGCGAAGCTTTTATTTCTGATTTCTGCTCTTTGTGCAATTTCAGACAAAGGAATTATTTCTTGATACAAATTAGCAATCACAGCTTCTGATTCGTCAATTGAATTTATCGGTTCATTTGGACAAACTCGACTGTTACCGCATGGGATTTTACGATATCTTCCCGGTAAACTTACGACATCAATATTTTCTCCAATTAAAAAACCAAAGAATTGATTAAATTTTATTCGGGAAAAATTTGCTATTAGTCTTGCATATCTTTGTATTTGATCGCAATGTAATACAAGATCAACATCGGGAGCTTTGAACTCTATCAAAATACATTTGCCCTCTTCTGGAAATAGAAATATATCTGGACGTTTTTTCACATAAGAATTTTTTGTAATACCAACATCTTGAAGAGCTTTGTCAATATTTGTTTTGTCTTTCAAGAGTTTTTTTCCATTCACTTCAATCTCTTCCAACCTTAAATCCGAACAACCGTCAAAATGAACAAACTCTTCATTGAGTATCCAAAGATCATTGGGTATTCCTTTGTTTCTTCGTTTGAAAATTAAATCATGAATGATACCTTCTTTGTCCCGTGTTATTTTTTCATTGTTTTGTTTTTGTTTTTCCCAATCTTTTTGTATATCTAGTTTATTTTTTAGTATTTGTTTTAGGAGTTCAACAACCATCTCTCGCCGAATAATATATCGGGCTAATTCTTCTTTATTTTGTTGCGGTATTAAACTTAATAACTTATTGACAATTTCATTCAAATTTTTTCTGTATTTTGAATAATCTGGATCAGCCGGATTTAAGTGTGCGATTTCTGATTTTAATTCTTCATAAGATTTTTGTATTTCGATACTCTGATTTGCTAGTTTTTTGGCTTGCGCCGCAAATAATTTTTTCGTAACTTCGTCATCTGTGTCGTTGAGTGCGATATTGGCAAGTTCCGCAATCTCTGGAGAGATACCGTATTTTTTAGCCTGTTTAATAATATCTTTGTATCTTTTTTCGTGGAGATTTCCTACATCAGAAAATATTTCAACGAGTCCTTTATTAATTTTGTTTTCAATTTCCTCCCAAAAAACATAAGCGGGGTCCTCTTGAAACAACGGCAGAGTGTTTTTGAGAGTTTCCTCAACTTTTTCTTTAGACGGGAAAGTGAAGTCATCGGCAGACTGACTTAAATTTTGCGGATCATCAAAAATATCACCGCTGATACAAGTGAAATAACGGAAACCTTCAAAAATAGTATTTTTTTTAATTGCTGGAAATTTAAACGGACTTACAACAATATTCTTACTACACAAATAGATTCCGTTTTCTGCCAGTTCTTTATCAGATAATTTGAAACGTTGAATAGAGATTTCATGTTTAGGTTCAATTGCCGTCCATTTTGCAATATTATTGATATTATTATATTGTTCGGCATTAATTTCAATTTTCAGTTTCTTATCTGGTTCCACTATATTTTTCTGATTAAAGATGAATTCATTTTGTTCTTTATTGTTTAAAAAAACCTTAATTGTAAAAGTCAAATTATCATTAGAAGTTCCCAGCCGTAATCGTAATAGAAAATGTTTTAATACATCGCGTTTGAAATCATCAATATTTTGGAGATATTTTACAAAGAATTCAGATTCTTTTTTATTTCCGTTAAATTCTTCTAATTTTACGATTGTTTTAATTTTATTAGAATTTTCGGTTTCAGTTAGTTCGGTTACAGTTAGTGTTTCTTTATAGTTACCATTTTTTTTACAAAAGAATTCCAATTGGTTTAGTTTATTATTTTCAATAAAAAAGCTATTGATTGTGATTTTGTTAAATTGGTGAAATATTTGTATTTTTCCGGTTCCTTTGTTATTTAAGCCTTTTGTATTTTCTGCTAATTTTTTGAAACGATTTATATTTTCTTTAGTAAATCCTATTCCGTTATCTTCGACTGATACAAAGTCTAACGTATATGTCATATCTTTAATCAGCTCATTGTTATTATTCTTAAAGTATAAAGACAAAGTGATTGCCGGTTGAAATTTTTTGTTTTCTATTTTTTGTCTTTGTGTAATAGCATCGAATGAATTAGTAATTGCTTCTTTAATTGGAGCAAATACATCTTTCGATTTCCTGATAAGACTACAGGAATTTTCAATTGTAATTTCATGTTTTAATGTCGGCATAATAATTTCTCGTATTAAATAATGATAATTGTAATTTACGAATCCGGCCAAACACTTTTGATCGTTTCATTAATTTTGTTTTCATGGATTTTTATTAACTCTTTACAAGCATCAATCGCTTTTTGTTCAGATTCAATCTCCGCAACAATACTCTCTTGAACGGCAAGAGACGGAAGAGGAATTGTGATATTTGATAAATTTGATCTGCTTATTCTATTTCGGCTTGCACCTGTTATGAATTGTTCAATAGCCGAAAAATATTTATCGGACA
>JAITIZ010000233.1 GCA_031279215.1 Planctomycetaceae bacterium | reverse complement strand
GAAATAATCTTACCAAATCCGTTTTTGCCTTTTGGGGGTTGGAATGGTATGGGAAATTCCTGCATCAATATACTGACCGCCGCTGGTTTGTTTGCAGTGAATTGCAATAACATTATTACCCGCCTTGAATGTATTCGTAACATTATTCAAGGGGAAATTTGTGTAGGTATTGACGTAACCTTTTACTTCGAGAACCTTAACACCGTTAATAAAAACTTCGGCGTCTTCATCATGATAAAGGTCAAGCGTCAACTGTGATGGATCACGTATATCGTTTGCAGATAGTTCAAATGATTTTCGTATCCAAATATCATTTGTTTTCCATTCTGTACGGACAGTTGTGTTTGGTGTTGAGGCGGTTCCGAAACCGGCTTTGCCTTTTTTCCACGCCTTGTCGTCAAACTCCGCTTTTTCCCAACCATCGGCGGGTTTGTCTGTTGTGTAAGCCCATTCGGATTCCGTAACAGCTGCCGTCGGAATCAATATTTTTACTTTCGGAGCCGGATAATGTAACGCATCATTAGAGGCTTTGAACTTTTCAACATCAACTTTGATAATACGATCATAAGTCATTAATCCGTTCACTTCAACTTCGACATCAGTCGTTTGCGTATAAACGGCAGCAGAAAGTCCTTTGGCAATCAAGGGATGTAAACGATCATTCAACTGTTTATACGTTTGAAGCAAATCATCCTTGTCTTTCAGATTACCGCCGTAACCCCAGTTCTTGTCCGATTCAACCCAAGTATGACCCTCAACCGGTAAACCAAGTCCGCCGTATTCACCGAGAACAGTGGCGCGTTTTTCTTCCGGCGGGAACATTCCGGGACCGCGATATTGGTGTTTATCGTACAAATCGCCGCAACCGCGATCTGTCCAACCGCTCGGACCATCAACTAATCGGGTTGGATCAAGTTGTTTTGTCAGATCGAGAATCCGGCAAGTATCGAACTGTCCCCAACCTTCATTGAACGGAACCCAAACAACAATACTGGGAGCGTTGTATCGTGTTTCGATAATTTCTTTCCATTCCCGTTCATAATTAGCAACGGATTCCGGCGACCGCACAAAATCCGGATCGTTGCTGCCGATATATTTATCGCCGCTGGGCATATCCTGCCAAACAAGAATTCCAAGACGATCACAGTGCGCATAAAACCGCATCGGTTCGACTTTAACATGTTTACGGAGCATATTGAATCCGAGTTTTTTCGTAACTTCAAGATCAAAAGCCAATGCCGCATCGGTTGGAGCGGTGTAAAGACCGTCGGGCCACCAACCTTGATCAAGCGGACCGTGTTGGAACAAAAATTTTCCGTTCAACAACATTCGTGTAATTCCGTCTTCGGTCTTACCAAGCGAAATTTCCCTCATTCCGAAATACGAATCAACAGTATCAACCACTTTTCCGTTGCGAATAATCGAAACGGTTAAATCATACAGATTGGGTTCCTCCGGCGTCCAGAGTTTCGGGTTGGTAATCGGCAACACCAATGGTTCACCTGCCTTAATTCTTTTAACAGTAACAAACGAAGTTGCCGAAGCTTGACGGAAAATCCGGCGTCCAAACACACCACGCTGAGTGTTTTGTCTATTGGTTTCCGATTTAAACGATGCTTTGGCTTCGATCTGATCGCCGTCTTGTACATTTTTAACGGCGGTTTCAATCGTCAGTGTTGCATCGTTAATATTGGGAACGAATTTAAGTTTTTCAATAGAGGCTGCCGGAACCGGTTCGAGCCAAACGGTATCCCAAATTCCTGTAACAGCAGTGTACCAAATTCCGTGCGGATTTTTAATTTGTTTACCGCGCGGCTGGAAATGGTCGTTGGTCGGGTCTAATACCGCAACAATAAGTTCCTGCTTGCCTTCCGGTTTCAAAACATCAGTAATATCAAACGCAAACGGAGAATAACCGCCAATATGTTTACCAACTTCTTTACCATTGACAAAAACGGTTGTATCCCAATCAACGGCACCGAAATGAAGCAAGATTCGTTGATCGTTCCAATTTTTTCCTTTTGGAATTTCAAATTGGCGGGAATACCAGAGTTTTTTGTCTTTTTCCACCGTTTTGCCGACACCGGACAATGCCGATTCAATCGGATAAGGAACAAGAATTTTGCCGTCGGTTTTTTCCAATGTTACGGCATTGCGATTTGTGATCGCATAATCCCAAAGACCGTTGAGATTCAACCAGGTATCGCGAACAAGTTGAGGCCGCGGGTATTCCGGCAACGGATTTTGAGGATCAACATCTTTGGCAAATTCCGTAGCAATTTTTCCGGGAACAATTTGCCAATCGTCTGCCGCAGCAACAGCAACCGGCAGTAAACACAAACACAGAAAGTAAATTAGTCGTTTCATAAATTTTTTGGTAATTAAAAGGTGAAACATGTTAAACAAAAGAACCTTAACCACAACGGTACGGCAAGTTCGTAACTCATTATAAAAAGTAATCGGAATCATTTCAAGTAGGGAATCTCAACTAGGGAATATACTCTTCACACGTTAAATTTCGGTTTTCGTTTTAAACTAAACTCGCCCTGAAAGGGTAAATTCATAGACAATTTTTTGACTCAAAAACAAATTGTAGGGAACTTCTAAAAACCTAATGTAAAAATTTATTGTTAGAAGAAACGCGGTCGTCTCGACCGCATTTTTAGGCGTTTTTTGTAAAAAAACAGGGCAGGCGAGACGCCTGCGTTCCTACTAAATATTAGTTTTTAGAAGTTACCATCGATCTTTTTCCTTTGCTCTGAAAGGGCAGGATGTTTTGGTTGATAGTTGATAGTGCCGCATGCGGAATGATTGCCGTTTGGGTAGTAATCCGCATGCGGTACTCTCCACTATCAACTAGACACTATCAACTAGACACTATCAACTACGATATTGCTCTTTCCAAAAAATGGGTCTTTCCAATTTTTTGTTCTTTGTGTAAACTATGGTTTATTATTTTTTACAAAACAATAACCTTCTTCATCATGCAAAAGGCAAGGTCGTAACGGTTGAGTCGGGTTTCCCATTTCTATCCGTAAACAAGACCAAGTCGGCTATCGCCGACACAATGTTTCGGCAAAACATTGCCTACTTTTTAATTATTGCTTTTTCAGTATTTCACACAAAAATTCCTGATACAAAAAAATAAAAAAATTAGAAAGAACAGATAAGAAGGACAGATAAGATTGCTGCTGAATAATTACTTTTTATTGGAAACAGATATTTTGGCGGAGGGTATGTTTATCAAATCACTCCGCTCAACAAATTGTTTCTGGATTGGTTCGTCCAATCAACACGTCCGGTTTTTGACAAATTGTTATCTTGATTGGAAAAACCGGTTGTCGGAAATTCCAAACCGAATCGAAGTACGTATTTCCTTAAATTGTGTTACTATTAACTATTCACTAATATTATGCCTGCCAATCTGACACAGCAATATAAGAAAGCAGAAGACAATTACCGCCGAGCGGAAACACCGGAAGAAGAATTGAAATGGCTTCAGGTAATGTATGCGGAGATGCCGAAACATAAAGGTACGGATCATCTTCAGGCGAAACTCAAAACGCAAATGTCGCAATTGCGAAAAGAGATAGAGCAACAACGTTCCGGCGGCGACAAAAAAGGCGGTGTTGGGCGATCATTTCGGATCCCTCGTCAAGGGGCAGGCACAACCGTAATTATCGGCGGTCCCAATGCCGGTAAAAGTCAATTATTAGCATCGCTCACCCGCGCAACACCGGAAATTGCTGTTTATCCCTTCACCACCAAACAACCACAACCCGGTATGATGGCATGGAATGATGTTTTTGTACAACTAATTGATACACCGCCGATTACACCGGATTATTTGGAACCTTATATTGTCGGCTTGCTGCGTAGTGCTGATCTGGCATTGTTGATGATCGATTTGGGCGACGACAACGGAATTGAACAATGTAAGGGAGTTCTCGATAAACTTTCGAATACAAAAACACGTTTAGCAGCAGAATCGAGTCTTGATGAAGAAGATGTTGGGTTATCGTTTACACAGACCTTTTTTGTTGCTAATAAGATTGATGCATCGGAAGCGGCGGAACGGCTTGAATTATTCCATGAAATGTGTCCGTTACCGTTTCGCGAATTTAAAATTTCGGCAAACATCCCTGAAACACTTGAACCGCTTCGCAATGCTATTTACGAATCGCTCAATGTTATCCGAATCTACACAAAAGACCCAAGAAAAAAGGAAGCCGACCGTGATAAACCGTTTACATTGCGGAGTGGTGAAACATTGCTTGATCTTGCGGAATTAATTCATAAAGATTACGCAAAAAATCTGAAATTCGGAAAAGTTTGGGGTTCCGCCGTACACGATGGAACTATTGTTAAAGGCGATTATGTTTTGAACGATCAGGATATTGTCGAGGTTCATGTCTGAACCGTCCTTTCCCAAAAGTACAGAAATTATACAAAAATTATACAGAAATTATACAGAAATTATATTATATCCGTGGAAATTTTTGTGTGAAACACCAAAAAACAATGATCTCATTAAAACCAAACCAACCGACTGTTTCAAAATATTATCGTATTAAGCGGTATGTTGATATTACCGTGATGATTATTACTCTTCCGGTAATTGGTTCGACAATACTTTTATTTATGTTCCTAACGTGGTTGACTTCGAAAGGACCGGTAATTTATACGCAAATTCGCTGCGGACAAGACGGTAAGGAATTTAAAATGTACAAAATCCGCTCAATGGTTGCGGATGCGGAATCCGGCAGCGGTGCGGTGTGGGCGGGACGTAAAGACCCGCGAATTACGGTAGTTGGTCGGATTATGCGGAGGCTGCATATTGACGAACTGCCGCAAATTTACAACGTTTGGCGAGGTGAAATGACGGTAATCGGTCCCAGACCGGAACGCCCGGAATTTGTCGAAAAACTCAAAAATGAAATACCCTGTTACGAATATCGAATGTCGGTCTTGCCGGGGATGACCGGTTACGCCCAATTGAATTTGCCGTCAGATTCCGGTTTGGACGATGTTCGAAAGAAATTAGTCCTTGATCTTGAATATATCGAATGGGTTACATTTTGGTTTGACATGCGAATTTTAATGGGAACAGCGTTAAAATTTATCCGGTTCAAGTATTTTAATCATTTACCGCTTAAATGTTGCGGAATTTTCCGAAAACCGGAAGATTCACCATGGGCGGAAAAAATCGGACTCGATTGAATAAACTCATAGACTTATCACACTTGAAAATCCTGTTCTCGTTTTTTTTTATCTAACACTTGTACATTGCAATCAGGTATTGTATAATTCGCCGTTTTGTATAGATATTTACCTTTAAACCATAAATATTAAACCATATAAACCATAAATATTGAATCTTGACACACAATGAATCGACGTCATTTTTTACAATCCACGTTGGCTGTTCCGTTTCTTGATGGAGTTCTTTCAACAAACGTTCCAGCCGAATCCTTTCAACCTTCACTTCAGGAATTACCAAACATGAATACGACAAAACCAATTTTAATTGCTGCTGATCCGTTTGCTGTTACACTCAAAGATGCATTGAGTGTTCATCTCAAAGAAAAAGGTTACGAAGTTATTGATCTTGGCGCAACCCGAGATAAAGAAATTCCCTATTTTGAAAGTGCTCCCAATGTTTGTAAAACGATTCAATCGGGCAAAGCCGAGCGGGCAATTTTACTTTGTGGAACCGGAATGGGGATGTCTATTGTTGCCAACCGGTTTAAGGGAATTGTTGCTTCGGTGGTGGAATCGGTGTTTGCGGCAAAAATGTGCCGTGTGATCAATAATGCTAATGTTTTGTGTCTTGGCGCAATGATTTGGGGCGACTGGATGGCTAAAGAAGCGGTTGATGTTTTTCTCACAACAAAGTTCACCGAAGGTCTCGAACCCCTCGCCGATTTCCTCAAAGATGCCGAAAAAAAGGTTGACGCAATTCGTGATAAACATTGAACCTTCCCGTATTTTTTGAAACTTTGAAATTTTGAAACAACAAATCACGCCTCTCAATGTTTTCTATTGTACTTGGAACCAATAACCGGAAAAAAGGAGCCGAATTAGCGGAATTACTTGCTCCGTTCGATATTAAAGTTCGAATATTGGCAGATTTTGAGAATAAAATTGATGTTGTCGAAGACGGGGCAACCTTTCTCGAAAACGCACGGAAAAAAGCATCAGAACAAGCACGATTTCTGAATACGTGGGTTATTGGCGAAGACAGCGGACTTTCTGTTGATGTGTTGGGTGGTGTGCCAGGTGTTTACTCGGCACGATATGCGGTGTTATCGGAAAAATTGGGAAAAGAATCAGAAAAAGAAAAATCCGGCAACTCCGAAAATTTTTCAGAACAACTCAACGCTTCTGATGAAGACAACAATCAATTGCTTCTCGAAAAACTTGGTAACACACCATTGGAAAAAAGAACCGCCTACTATACTTGTGCGGCGGTTCTTGCCGATCCTGCCGGAAATATCCGCAACGAATACGAACAATATTGCTGTGGACGAATTCTTTTTGAACCTGCGGGAACTGGCGGATTTGGTTATGATCCTTTATTTGAAATTACGGAATATCACCGAACATTCGGCGAATTAAAACCGGCAGTGAAGCAAGCCATCAGTCATCGTGCCCGAACCATGCGGCTGTTAATTCCGGCTATTATCCGTATCGCTTCAGAATATTCGTAATTATTCAGCAGCGTATTATCAGAAAATACTCACAAGATAGGCGATTATATGTCAGGTTCCATTTTTATTTTCAACCAAGCAGTTAACGACGGAGTTCACCCCGTGTTTTATTGGTTAAGTCTAACAATACGAGGTAAATCCACGCCGTTAATTTTCGGTGAATTGGGAATTATTAGAGATTCCCTTGTAACAGTCTATTTAAATAGTCCGCCGGTATTTCGTCCGCAGATTACGCAGATGTGCGCAGATTTTTTTTGAAGAAGTTTCTTGAACAGAATTCCCGTGTTTCTCCGCTGTTCTCTTTTCTGTAGTTTCATGGGTTCGTTTATCGTGTCATTTACAAAAAATAATTGTTCAAAATCTGCGTAAATCTGCGTCATCTGCGGACGAAAATAGACAATTACATTTTGGCGGTGTTTTCGTGTGTATTGGTAGGCAAGTGTTTCGAACCAAACGTTTGTTCCGCATTGTGAACTCTGTCGGTAACTTATTTTCAATCGACTGAAATTGATTTTTATCGGTAACGACAAAACAATATTAGTTGAACGTATTACTGAAGGAATCACGAATTTCCCATTTCGGCGACAATGGTTCTTGACCGAATGGTTCTGTCGAATGATAAGCAATCCGTAAACTGTTGTTGTTGACGTGAACAATTAAAAAGCCGATACGGTTCAACTCCTTAACCAGCGATGTTTCCCGTGCAAGAAACGGCGGTTCCGGCAGATAAAATTTATGAGCGGCACTACCGCAAATAATCTGTTGAATTTCAGACTTTCCATCAGGACTTTTTATCCGTGAACGATGGTACATGTGATCATGTCCGCAAATAAAATTCTTGACACCATATTTTTGCAAACTTGCAATAAAAGCATTTTGTGTTTCGGGAAATGAGTCCTGATTGGTTACATCGTCACTGAATACATTGTCTTTGTGATTTTGTCCCAAAAGGTCTTTATGAGCAAAAACAAGAGCAAACTGATGATCGTCTTTGGACAACTCCGCATCAATCCACGATTGGTAATCGCCGATTTTATAGGCTTTGCCGTCTTCAGAACCGTCATCAACAAGCGGAAACGTATCCAGTAACAGGAATTTACCATTTTTGTGCGTAAATGAATAAGTCATTCCGGCAGCGTTTGGCAATTTAGGACTGCTTCCGCCATTACCAAGTGTTCCCGGTAAATTGGGAAATGCCGCCTTATATTGCGCAACCATGGTACTGCAACAGACTGGAGTAATATTGTTATTGCTATCGTGGTTGCCGCGAAGCGGATAGAATTTGATTCCCGTTTCGTAAAGGATTTTATTGTGTTGTGCCCGTGTTTGAAAAGCTTCAGTGAAGGCTTCCTCGACCAAATCACCAACTTCAAGAACAAAATCGACTTTCTGCCGAATCATTTCAGCATTGACCGCATCAATAATATGAATTGCTGTTCCGTAAAACGGAGCATCCATATTCGTTTTCCACTGCGTATCGGGAATCACACCAAAACGCCATTCAAGGTTGGATTCTTCGGCATGAATTGCCGGAATCGCCGGAATAAACGGTAACGTTAAACCTAAAGACGTTGCACGCAAAAAATCTCGACGTGTTGTTTTCATCGTTTTGAATTTGTAAAAAAGTTACAGGGTAAAGAAGGAATTAACAGGTTAAAGGTAACGGTCTATTCTATTTTTTTACCTCATCACCTTGTAACCGCCGCCACATATTTGTTATTTTGTAAATATGGAATAAACGGAAAGGTATAGCAGTAAAAAGTAAAATTCGGTCTGTTTCGTTATTCTGTTTGTTTCGCATCTAAAAATTTCCCGCGTTTTTTCACCATGTGGAACATTAGTAAAACAGAGAACTTAGGAATACAGAGGACATAGAAAGTACTGAGATTTTGTATCAATTTTCAAATTGGGCATCTCAAATAATTCTCATCATCCACGAATTTTCACGAATGATCACGAATCAATAATTTGTGAATATTCGTGTCCATTCGTGGACAACAAAAAGTTTGTTACCATTACTTTTTGTTGTGTTCGCGTGTTATTTTAAACACGATATATTAAGTACATATTAAGATTATGTTAAGATTGCGCTAAATTTTAAAATTCCCAGACAAACGCAACCATATTAAAAAAAACAATAGTAACAGACTGCCCTTTCTAAATTTTTTATCTTTTTGTATCAGGAATTTTTGTAATATATCAGTGGAATAATTTTTTCAGATTGGTCTTTTCTTGATTTTTTCGAATTTGTATAATTTGTGCGATGTTAATGAGCATTTTCCAAACTCTAAAACAAAGACAATGAAACCCCGTAAATACTGTTGTCCGATTTTTGAATCGAATTGTTCGCCGCTGTACAGGAATTCAGTTAGCGCAACAGATGGGTCAAAACCAATTGCGTTACCATAAGCATCAAATTGATCACTTCTATTTATACAACTATTTTACATTTAAATCGAAAAAAATTAAGAAAAGATTGGTAAAAAATAAAATTTTTATCAAAAAATATTTTTTGCTAAAAATGACTTTTATTTCTCAAGTTTTTCCTACAAACTGACGAAAGAAATGATTCAAAATTGTCTGCCCCAAACTATCGGCAAGCCGGTGTACTCGCCGACTTGCCCCTGTTGACGAACGGAAATGGAAAACCAACAGCGTACAACACAATAACAAACCTAACGGATGCGACCTTTCACCTACGGTCGCCTACCTGATGTTTATCTTTTAACGAAAATTTCACTGATATATTACAATTCCACTGAAATATTATCAATTACAATATTAATTAGAACGATACTTTCGTTATTACTGTAATATAGTCCGTGGAATTTTTGTGTGAAACACCGAAAAAGCAATAATTCAAAGTAAGGCAATGTTAGGCAAAGTAAGGTAATGTTTCGCAGGAAGGGCTTTTACCTACGGTTGCCTACATTAGGTTTATCTTTTAACAAAAATTCCAATGATAGATTACCTAAATTTTTGATACGGAACAACAATTATTTTTATGCGAATATTATCTGGTATTCAACCGACGGGTCGATTTCATTGGGGCAACTATTTTGGGGCGATTCGGCAATATATTGATTTACAAAATGGTCGGGACACGGCGTTTTATTTTATTGCCAATCTTCATGCGTTGACAACAGTACGCGTCAAAGATCAGTTGGTTCAAAACACGTTGGATGCGGCACTTGATCTTCTGGCACTTGGTCTTGATCCGAACCGTGCAACACTTTTTGTTCAGTCGGATGTTCCCGAAATATCCGAACTGTGTTGGATTCTGATGACGACAACACCAATGGGATTATTGGAACGCTGTCATGCTTACAAAGACAAGAAAGCAAGGGGATTAACTGCTGATGCGGGATTATTTACTTATCCGGTTTTGATGGCAGCTGACATTTTGCTTTACGATTCGGAATTGGTTCCGGTTGGCGAGGATCAGGTACAACATGTAGAGGTTTGTCGTGATATTGCGGGGGCGTTTAATCATTCGTTTGGTGAGGTGTTTGTGTTACCGAAGGCGTATGTTGTCAAGGACACGGCGAAAGTTCCGGGGTTGGACGGCAGTAAAATGTCAAAAAGTTATGGCAATGCAGTTGATGTGTTCGAGGAAATAAAAACGCAACGCAAAAAAATTATGTCTATTGTAACCGACAGCCGCCCGCTGGAAGAACCTAAAAATCCCGAAGGAGATCATCTTTTTGAACTCTATTCTTTGTTTGCCTCTTCGGAACAGACAAAATCACTTGCGGAGACTTATCGTCGCGGCGGTTTTGGTTACGGGAGTGTGAAAAAGGAATTAGCAGTTCTTGCCGAAACTTATTTTGCTGAAGCACGGGCGAAACGGGAAGAGTTAGCGGCTCAACCGGCAAAGATTCGGGAAATTCTAGCCGAAGGTGCCAAAAAAGCAAGACAAAAAGCATCCGAAGTTTTATTGCGTACCCAACAAGCCTGCGGATTGAAATAAGGGAATTTCTAAAAAACTCTTGTAAAAATTTATTTTTACAAGGAACGTAGTCGTCTCGACCACATATTTAGGTATTTACAGTGTAGGCGGAACACCGGCATTCCTCCTAAAATTAGTTTTTAGGTAAGATATCCGTGAAATTTTTGTGTGAAACACCGAAAAAGCAATCGTTAAAAGGTAGGCAATGTTTCGCTGAAATATTGCGTCGGTGTACTCGCCGACTTGCCTCTGTTGACTGAATATATTACGTTTTTAGAAATTCCCACAATACATTACGAAAATTTCACTGAATAATTATAGATTTTACTTGACAATAGAAGTATTTCCTTTGATAATAGAAACAATTATGTATTAATCACTCAAACCATATTAAACATTTTGAATGGAACTATTTTAATTGCCTAAATTTATACACCGGAAGGTGGATACTAAAATATTTTGGTATAGTTTTACATTATTTATACTCATCACACTTGACAATTCGGTTTTCGTTTTTTGACAAGATCAACGGATTTTGACGGGATCAACAGGATTTTTAAATAAAGAATACAAAAATTCTACTCTTATAAAACCGAATTTTAAAGTACAATGAGTATATCTAGTCTAGGATTGGATACGTTTTTTTTTTCACAAGAGCCACGTTGTTATTTCCTATAAGGTACGTTGTATGCATTCTTTATTACGGACGCCGTTGTATGATTGGCATTGCAGTTATTATGCCCAAATGACAGAGTTGGAGGGTTGGGAGATGCCCCAACAATATGCTTCGATTCTCTATGAATACGAAACATTGCAAAACTGTGTTGGAATTGCCGATATTTCCCACAAGGGCAGGCTGGTTTTCAAAGGTCCCGGAGCCTGTCGATTTCTTAATTCTTTGTTTAGCCGGGATATTACAAATCTCAAATTAGGACAGTTACGTTATGTCCTCATGACCAATAAACATGGCGGTATTCTGGATAATTTATTGATTGGTCTGTTCCAGCAGGCGGATTCGGGATTACCGTACTATTATGTTGTGGTCAATGCCGTGAATCGTGAAAAAGATATTGCTTATTTCAAGCAATTCCTAACACCCCCAATCGCAGCCAATCCCAAAAACGAAGTTTATTTTTCCGATGAAACTAACGAACAAGGAATGATTGCGATTCAGGGACCTCGTTCTTTGGATTTACTAAAACCGTTATTCCAAACGGATATTTCGACATTGCCTTATTCTTCTGGGGTTGAGACTTCTCTTTCATTGGGTGGTCGTTGGGCATTTGTTTTCAGGACTGATTATGCGGGAAGGGAAGGTTTTGAAATTATTCTGGAATCGTTTTTTATTGAGCAATTTGTTACGGATCTTTTTCAGAGAGGTCAGAATTTTGGTATTGCGCCGGTTGGTTTTGCCGCAAGGGACATCATGCGTCAAGAATCGGCAATACCTTGTTACGGTTACGAATTGGATGAATCCGTTACACCGTTTGAAGCAAGACTTTCTCACATGTTGCACATGAAGGATCGTGATTTCCCCGGTAACGATATACTTTGCAGCCTTAAATTGAAAACGCCTGAAAAAATACGAGTTGGTCTTGAAATTTCCGGCGAATACCCTGCTGTTAAAGGAAACGAACTCTTTTTTGAACAAAAAAAGATCGGCAAGATTACCAGCGGAACATTTTCGCCGACACTTCACAAAAACATTGCAATGGGATATGTTCCTTATGAGTTTTCCCAACACGGTCAGGTTCTCAATGTCAAAATCCGTGACAAAATTAACAAAGCTCTTGTTGTACCAATACCTTTTTTAACCAAAAACGTAAGACGTAAATAACCAGTGATGTACTTCTGTACTTCTAATACCTTCTGGTAAGATTTCAGTGTAATTTTCGTTATGCGATTATGCGATGGTGTATTCGGCGGCGGGAGTTCCTTTTTCGAGGGATTCGATAACGGCGTCAATCGCTTCTTCGCTGTCGATGTGACCAAACCACCAGTTTTCAGGATAGACCACCAATGCAGGTCCCCGATCACAAACTTTGAGGCAACTGGTACACGCCACCGCAACATCATTCAGACCATGATCCGCCAATTCTTCCTGTAAATATTGCAACAATTGACCGGCACCGCCTTTGGCACAAACTCCTTGTGGTGTACCGTTCATACGAAATGATCCGCAAACCAAAATGTGATGTGATGGTTTTTGCATGATTTATTGCTCCTTTTTTTGAATTTGTTTATGAATTTGTTCAAATATTACATAAATTTGTTGAATTATTTTGAATTTATCCGCAACCTGCGCCAGAACCGCGGCAGCCGGTACTGTGGCAACCTCGACCTGTACTGCAAATTCCGGGAGTTCGTAACAAGATTTTCGGTAACTCCTTACCGGCGAAAATGTACGGAATTGATTCTGAGATAAGTCCTTCTATTGTGAGGACACGTAATCCGTTTTCTTCGAGAATACGTTGCGGATTTTGCCCGCAACCGCTCACCAGAACCGCAACACAATCCCGAAATATCTCCGCCAGTTGCCGCCAACGCAAATCACCCGAACCGGGAACCGGAGTCATACGTTGTTCCAACAAGACGATTTTATTTTCTTTTTGTCCGAAAACACATAAACTGGATGCTTCACCAAGATGCTGATTAACAAATAATCCTTCCCTTGAAGCAACCGCAACATAAGGACGTTCTGTTGTTGGCTTAATAATAGCGGCTTCCCGTAACAGCTGGTTAATTTCATAACTATTATCAACGCCGAGTATTCCAACTGCATCAGACCGGCAACGGGTACAATGTAACATTTGAGGCAGATATTGTTCTGTCTTTTTACGTAATGTATTCATATCCTCTGTTGTGGGAACCGGATGTTTTTCAAAAACCGTTCCTTCAATATGCATCAATGGAATACAATTCTGTACATCTACACCAAGTTCTTGGCAATATCGGGTTACATCAACAACATGCTGGTCATTAACACCTGGTATAACAACCGTATTGATTTTGACGATAATACCGTATGATTTTAATTTCCTAATTCCTTTAGTTTGGTATTCGAGCAGGATTTTGGCACCTTCGGCACCGCGATAAACATGGGAACCGAAACGGAACCATGCATAAATTTGTGATCCGATTTCAGGATCAACCGTATTCATTGTAATTGTTACATGAGAGATATTTAGTGAAGCAATTTTATCTGCATACTCTGTTAAGCCTAAACCATTGGTAGCAAGACAGAGAATTTTATCTGGATATTTTTCATGAACAAGTTCCAAAGTTCGGATAGTTTCTTCCGGATTGGCAAAAGGATCACCTGGTCCCGCAATACCAACAACTGCAATATTGTGAACTTGTTTTAGTACCGCATCAAGGTAAGTCAATGCTTGTACCGGATTCAACACAACACTGCTAACACCAGGTCGGTTTTCATTGGCACAATCATATTTCCTATTGCAATAATTGCACTGGATATTACATTTTGTAGCGACTGGCAGATGAATACGACCAGTTTGGTGCCGTGCCGTTTCACTAAAACAAGGATGATTTTCAAACATAGCGGTTAATCGGAATAAAAAATAAAAACCGTTTATCACTATGCAAAATCTATACCAATAAGACAACCGCTAAATTTTTGGCGTTATTTAAGTGTTCTGCTATAAAAATGGAGAGAGAACAACAATGGTAACCAACCCAATAATCCTACAAAATTGTAAAAACGATTGGGGCAAATACAATATTGTATCGAATCTTCCTTCGTTGAAATTTTTGGTGCTTAAAAACAAGGTGGATTACGAAAGCGTACCCATGAGTTGGCGATTTTGTTTTTTTCGGCGGGATTAGCGGCGTTGGCTGAGTTAGAATCGTAGCGGCAAGGATTACGATTCGCGGCATTCTAAAATCAATTTCTAAATCAGTATCCCAAATCAATCCCATTATTCCTAATCAAATACCATGTACATTGATAAAATTTCCAAACAGTACAAAGGTCAAGTTCATACCCAATACCTGCTTCGAACCTCAAAACGTGAAGATAAAAAAATTATTAAGACCACAATTCTCAATCTCACCGGTTTGGGTAAAGAGACTTGTGAGGCGATGATTTATGCGCTGAAACATAAACTAAACGTTCTCATGCACGTTTGATTGAAAAAAAATCAACAGATCGATCCTGTTCCTGTTCAGACAGCCAATCCTATTCAACCAGCCGTTCCTGTTCAAACAACCACCGATTCAACAACCGATTTGTCATACAAGTTTTGCCCTGTTCTCCGTCAAGGAAAATTTATTGGAGCGATTGGGTTGCTTTCACGGCTTGCGAATACTCTTGGTCTTACGGCGGCTTACGGCGGCACTTGGTGATTCCCGCGAAGGTCGGCTTGCGTTATGGCAAGTCCTTGCTTGCACGATTGATCAAGGTTCCCGGCTTTCCGCAACCGTCTTGCTCGAACTCACAAGATTGATTTTCTTGAGTTACAACATTTCGACGAAAATTCATTATACAAAAATCTTGATTGGCTTGCTCGACATCAGGAAGTGATCGAGAAAAAGTTGCATGAATGTCGTTACAACAAATTAAAACGATTAAAACTTGGCGGCTGGATTGAGTTGCGATAACCGCGAGAAGACCTCCGATAACTTTTTCAGCTTGCCAACATTCCCTGCCCTGAAGTACTTCCGGCACACAACCCAACGACGCCCAATACCAGAAAAAAACTAAAAAAAACTGTGGACAATAAAAAATTTCAAAAAAATTGACCTAACTCAAATAATAAAAAGAGTTAGGGCGAAAATTCTTAACCAGCGAATATGGAACATCCGCTATAAATAATAACAAATAAAAAAATACTTGAAAAACCAATTAGACTTGTGTAGATACTTTTGCCTAATTAGGGTTAAGAAGGAAAAATAAAAATGCTACTGAATAATTACTGTAATTTATTATTATTTCTAATGTTATGTCAAAAAATTAACCCCCAAAATCCAAAATTACCTATTTTTCATACTCTATGAGCCTTGTCAATTTTGGGTAATCTGGTACGCTATAAGGAAATATGTTGTAAGAAAATCCGAAATTCAGGTTTTTTATCTTTTTCAGGATTGTCAAAACACACCATATTGTTATAAATCGTTAGAAAGTGTCCGTTTGAACTTTGTCGAACAACTTTTTTTCTACCCCAATACACCAACAATTATTACGCGGGAGTTTCCATGAAATTCAATGCCGATGAAATCGCTTCTGTTATTCAGAAGGAAATCGAACAATACGAACAAAAAATTGATGTCCGTGAAGTCGGACGTGTTTTGGAAGTTGGCGATGGTATCGCCCAAATCTATGGTCTTTCCGGCATCATGGCTGGGGAAATGATCGAATTTCCCAACAACGTCATGGGTCTGGCCTTCAACCTCGAAGAAAACTCCGTCGGAGCAATTATTCTTGGCGATTACCTCAAACTTCACGAAGGCGATGAAGCAAAAACAACCGGTAAACTTTTGTCCGTACCGGTTGGCGATGCGGTTTTGGGACGCGTTCTCGATCCGCTCGGTAATCCGTTAGACGGCAAAGGTCCCATCATCACCAATACGTTTCGCGAAGTCGAAAGTATCGCCCCAGGAATCGCCGACCGCCAACCGGTTCGTGAATCCCTCGCAACCGGTATCAAAGCAATCGACGCCATGACGCCCATCGGACGCGGACAACGTGAACTCATTATCGGTGACCGAAAAACCGGTAAAACCGCCATCTGCATCGATACAATCATTAACCAAAAAGAAACCGGCGTCAAATGTTTCTATGTCGCGGTCGGTCAGAAAGATTCCACTGTTGCCGGAATTATAGAAACGTTAAGACAGTACGGCGCAATGGATTACACAACAGTAATCGTTGCCGGCGCAAGTGCGCCCGCTCCATTACAATACATCGCCCCGTATGCAGGTTGCGCAATGGCAGAATACTTCATGTACAACGGCCAACATACTTTGGTCGTTTATGACGATTTGTCCAAACAAGCAACCGCTTATCGTCAAATTTCATTGTTAATGCGACGTCCGCCAGGACGTGAAGCGTTTCCGGGTGACATCTTTTACTGTCATAGCCGACTCTTGGAACGGTCAGCCAAATTGTCAAAAGAACTTGGCGGCGGAAGTTTAACAGCGTTACCGATTGTTGAAACGTTGGAAGGTGAAGTTTCTGCATACATTCCAACTAACGTGATCTCTATTACCGACGGTCAAATTTACTTACAACCGGATTTGTTTTTCAGAGGTCAACGTCCGGCAATGAATGTCGGTATTTCCGTTAGCCGTGTGGGAGGTTCTGCGCAAATTCCGGCAATGAAACAAGTTGCGGGTGGTATGCGGCTGGACATGGCGGCGTTCCGCGAACTCGAAGCATTCGCCCAACTCGGTACCGACCTCGACGCCGCAACACAAGCACGACTCGATAGAGGTTACAGAATTAACGAATTGATCAAACAAGGATTGTGCAAACCGATGCACGTTATCGATCAGGTATTCGTGATCTATGCAGGAACGCACGGCTTTATCGATAAGGTCAAAGTAAATGAAGTACTGAGATGGGAAAAAGAATTTCTGTTATTCTTGCACAGTTCACACAAAGAAACGTGGCAAAAATTGAACGAAAAGAAAAAACTCGACAATGAACTTACATCTGAAATGGACAAAGTCCTCGAAGCATTCAATAGATCATTCGTGTAATTTTGTTCAAAAATGTTGTCGAAAAATTCACACAGATATTCGATAATCGCAACAGAACGCCGTTAATGGTCGTGTTGTTCAGACACAGAATTTGTCCAAAAAATTGACCAATGGCTGGAAAAAAAAATTGACACGGACAAGCAACACCGGACAACGAACCCCCTAGAATTAAATATCTAATGACAAAAGAAATAGGAAAGAGAAAATTTTGATACAAAATGCCAAATCAAAATACTCGTGCGTAAAATGAGAATAACGTGTCGGTAACAATTCGGTGTCAAATATTCACACGAATATGTTTCCCAGATATTTTTTACTTGCGGTAAACGAAGTGTATGACCTTTGGTAATGAAACGTTGAAGTTACAAAAAACTGAAATTGAAATCATGTCATCAGATAAATTATTTACAATTAAAGAAGCCGGCGAATGGGCTACTCGGCATATTGGAAAAAATGTAACAAGTTCCAATATCTCCTATCTCATTCAATACGGACGAATTAAAAAAATCGTAATATATCAGTGAAATAATTTTTTGTTAGAAGGAACGCGGTCGTCTCGACCGCATCTTTAGTTTTGTTTTTTTGACAGGATTACAAGATTACAGGATTGACAGGATTTTTAAATAATAAATTAAAAGAATCAAAACTTAAAACCATAACTTAGTTGTTAGTGCTTTGAACTTAGTATCCGTGATAATTTTCGCATACGAACTAACTATTATCCTGTTTATCCTGTCAAAAAAATATTCCACTGATATATTCCAAATATTTATTCATAGTACGATTTGTATGCAAATTATTCTCTGCAAATTATTCTCTTTTCATTGCAATTATGCCGCTTCGAGCTAATTCGATTTTTCCGTAATTGGACATCTCCCTGATAAATCCTTCTATTTTTGATTCGTTACCGGACAGCTCGATCATCATACTTGTTGGTGAAATATCAACGACTTTTGCTCTAAAAATTTCTACAATTTGCAAGATTTGTCCTCTTACTTCCGGTAAAACCTCGACTCGAATCAGCAGCAGATCGCGTTCAACCAATTGACCGTCTGTAATATCATCGGCGTTGATTACTGTTACAATTTTTTGGAGTTGCTTTATAACTTGATCGCGAACTTTTATATCACCAACGACAACAAAAGTCATTCGTGAAAATTGCGGATTTTCCGTCTCGCCGACAGCAAGACTGTCGATATTATATCCGCGTGAAGCAAGCATCCCCGAAATATGAGATAATACTCCGGGAACATTGTGAACTAATGCCGTAATAACGTGTCGCATAAAAATAAAAAATCGTGAATTGATTAAAATTTATTCTCTTATTCTCCATTCGTACTGCAATCGTACTACAATTTCGACGAATCGGAAAAATAGAGTTATTAAAACTCTTTGCCAATTTAGGTAAACAAGTAAATACAGACCAAAAATTAAAAGGACAAACAATCGAAACTTGTTTGAAAATGTTATCTGTAATTTTACAACAGGATGTTGCATTCTATCGGTGAATTAACATTTGTCAACCTGATTTATTGTAGTGAACGGCTAATAATTGTCTATCGGAAATTTTAGATTTTAGATTTATGATAATATTTTAGCGGAATATTTCCGGCATGTTAAAACTCATAAAATCATCAATGTAGAGACACACTGCCTTGCGTCTCTATTGTGTGTCTAATATATTCAAATAAGATATTGTAATTGTTTTCTTTTTCATTAATCGCAAGATGAATACAATTTAATGAATTTCAAACCAGCCCGGAAAGGGCGGCAGGATATTGACTCAATAATAGTAGTTAGTTCACATTTATTTTTTAAAACACGAAAATCATATCTCCTCACCTTTTCGTGCTTTTTGTGATTTTTTGTGTGTTGCGAGTGTTTCGAGTTGAAAAATTTTTTCGTAAAATTTATCAGCGGTTTCAAATTTATTTTTCACCAACATTATTAACTTATTATCAAATTCATAATTCCAAAAAAATTAAAAAAAAGAATTGCGCCGATATATTATCTATTAGCAAAAAAATAATTGTCATGACAAATTACCATAATATAAAAAAAGAGAAAAATCTCAAATCAAAACAAGAATATCAGCAACTTATTATTGACAGACATGATTTACTTGTACCGCAAAATATTCGCGAAGTGAAAGGGGCTTTCTTTACACCAAAAATTTGGGCGGATAAATCGAAAGAATATCTTAAACAAGTTTTCGGCGAAAATTGGCAAGATGAATATTACATCTGGGATTGTGCCGCAGGTACGGGCAATCTGCTTGCCGGATTGACGAATAAATATAACGTTTGGGCATCGACTATCGACCAAAGCGATATTGATACCATGTATGCACTTATTGATAAAGGTCTAAACTTGTTAGAAAAACATGTCTTTCAATTCGATTTCCTTAATGACGATTTTGATAAATTACCAAACGAATTACAAAATATTATCGGCAATAAACAAAAACGGAAAAAGCTTATTATTTATATCAATCCGCCATACGCCGAAGCGGCAGACATCAGAGTTGTTACAGGTTCAAAAAAAGAAAACAAAATAAATGTTGCAAAAAATAAAACTCATGAACGGTTTGAAAAAATATTAGGCAAATCAAATAGAGAGCTTTTTGTTCAATTTCTTTCACGTATTTATAAAGATATTAACGGATGTATTATTGCAGAATTTTCAAAATTGAAATCTTTACAATCTCCTAACTACAAAAATTTTCGTCTATTTTTTGAAGCAGCATTATTGAAATCATTTGTTGTACCGGCGTACACTTTTGATAATGTCAATGGTAAATTTCCCATCGGATTTAAAATATGGAATACTTCGCAAAAAGAAATATTTAAAGAAACACTTTCAGAGGTGTTTAACAAAAACGGCAATAAAATCTGTACGAAAAAATATTATTCATACGACAATGAAAAAAACATAAATGACTGGCTAAAATTATTTATTCAAAAAGAAAAAGAAAAAGAAGAATTAGCAACAATGTGTTGTATCGGCAATGATTTTCAACATACAAATTATGTTAATATTAATTTTAGAGAACATTTGAAAGGAGTAGGTAACGCAAAAGGAATAGCAAAATTTGGGATAACAAAAAATAATCTTGTTGAGACATGTATTTATTATACAGTACGTCATATTATCTCATCTAAATGGTTTATGGACAGAGATCAATTTTTATATCCGAATGACCGATGGGAGATCGATAAAGAATTTCAAACGGATTGTCTTATTTACACATTATTCAACAATAACATTCAATCTAAACACGGCATCAATCACTGGATACCATTTACCGAACATGAAGTCAACGCAAAAGAAAAATTTGAATCTAATTTTATGAGTAATTTTCTTAAGGGTAAAAAATTAAGTATCAATGCGCGGCAAGTTTTTAACTCCGGCAAAAGACTTTGGCAATATTATCATGTTCAAATACGAGAGAGCAAAAATACTTCTGTCAATACCAATGCGTCTTTTTACGATATTCGTGAATACTTTCAAGGACGAACCGGCAAAGGAACAATGAAAAATAAATCTAATAATGAAAAATACAATTCACTTATTAACGATTTACGAAATAAACTAAAATTATTAGCAAACAAAATTCAACCTAAAGTTTATCAATATGGATTTCTAAAAAAATAAACAAAACGAATTTCTAAAAATTAATTTTA
>JAITIZ010000195.1 GCA_031279215.1 Planctomycetaceae bacterium | reverse complement strand
GTTCGCAAACAATAGCCCCAACAAAAGTAATAGAAAATAATAAGCATAACTTTCCTGTAAACAATTTGCAAGTTTCATTGTGTATTGATTAAATTGGGATACGGTGTTAGACTTGTTCTGATTACAATCCTTTGACATCAGTCTGGCTCCTTAAGTTAAAAAGGGAATGGTTTCGTAAAAAATAATAAACTATAATCTATACAAAGCTCAACCAATTTTAAAGACCTATTTTTTGGAAAGGGCAGTTCATACAACCAGTTTACTTACATTTAAATCGAAAAAAATCTAGAAAAGGTTGGTAAAAAATAAAATTTTTATCAAAAAATATTTTTTGATAAAAATGGTTTTTATTCCTCAAGTTTTTCATATAAATTGACGAAAAAAATAATTTAAAATTGTCTGTCCCACGGGTGCGACCGTGGGTGAAAAACCTTTGGCGGAAGGTCGCCTACCTCTTTCTGGTTCGATATAAGTCTTTGTATTACAAAGACTTACGAAAACACATAAGTGGCTGTTCACGGCCCGTTCACTCATCAGAACGGCGTTGTTCACCAGGAGCAGGAATCAATGTAAACTATTGATTATAAATGGGTTATGAAGTATTTCATTGCAAAACACTACTGAGATGTTTCACTTTAAAGTAATTATAGTGGGTTCAATGTTGGTGGGTCTGACCAGATATTTAACCGTGAAAATATTGTAATATGGTGGGAGATCAAATGTGAATATAAATGGGTATGTCATTTAACGCTCGTGGCAATATTTATTCAAGATATTTTTACGAAATTCATCTTTATCTAATAACTCCTGCTTCATTGGAAATCCTAAAATAATATGAGCATTAATCATCGCAACAATAAATGCGTGATAGAGGAGATTCTCGGCGGTCAATTGATTAATAACTTTAAAAGTTGTTCTTGCTTTTAAACTAATTTCTTTAATAGTATCCCATTCTTTTCGATAATCTTTTGGTAATTTATCCAAAACTGAAATGGTTCGTTCTCTCTGCTTTTCTAATTCTGGTTCGGTTGTATTCTTCATCCAATCAAGCATTTGGAAAGGAGTTTGTTCAAGCATCACCATTATTCCTCGTACTCCTTTTCCCGTAATTAAGGAATTTTTAAAGTTTGTAAAAAGAGTCTTTCGTCGAGTTGTTGTTGTTGTTGTTGTTGTTGTTGTTTGATCGAATAGCGAACAAACAATCCTATAAAATATCGTACCCTCACCCAGTAAGGGAATTTTATTGAACCATGACATTGGTGTACGTTTAATAGTAGCGGTTGAATTAACAAGAATAATACTATCAGCATCAAAAGCTACTTTTTTTATATCAGATGACCTCTCTTTTCTTTCTTGTAACCCTACAATCCACTGATCACCCATGTTATTGTACACTCCTCCATCAGTCAAAATTAATTTATGTGGAATATCCGACTGTCCTCCAGTGAAATGAAAAGGAAAAGAATTGACTTTAACAGGCGGCAAAAGAGGCGGGAAAGCCGCAGATGCTTGAACTACTTCTGCTAATGTTGTACTTTCTGATGATCCAAAACCACAACGATAGGAATAGACGAAATTGCTTGAAAAGTAAATATGTTCGCCAGCGTGTAATTCTGTCGCACAAATTATATGGTTAATATTGTCGTTTGAAAGTGAATTGATGAGTAATGGTTGTTTGTTTGACTTTGAGAATAAAATTTCCGCAAAGGCTTTTCGACATATTTTACCGCGTATTGATAATAACCAAACAAATGGGAAACATAAAATCAATACAACAGCAATTAAGAATAAAGGGTTTGTTTCAATTTCAAGCTTGGAAATTTTTTGAGCATCTTTTTTTGAGAGATAAAATTGTACTCGCCAATGTTTGACTTGTATGTCGTCTAGCGGATGTATAGGCGATTGGGCTCGATCTATTGGATGAAATGTTTCAGCCTTTCCAGTAACGTAGGTCAGAATATCCATTTTCGTTGCGATATTGTTTAATGTTGCGTTAACATAAAATGCAAAACGATCAACAGATTCGACTTGACCATTGGGAATTCTCGTTTTAGGAACTTCCAATCCAATAATAACGGTACTATACTCTTCACACTTTAAATTTCGGTTTTCGTTTTAAACTAAACTCGCCCTGAAAAGGCAATCAGCATTAGCGTAGGGCAACGCCCTACGTAACAAATATAAAACACCAAAGCCCTGTAAGGGCGACAGCAATAGTGTTATTTTGGTTTTGAAAATGATTATCATCGTTAGGCTTTCGCCCTTTCAGGGCTTTATTTTCAAGAGGAAAACCATACGTAGGGCGTTGCCCTACGCTAATGCCGGTTGCCTTTTCAGGGCGAGTTTAGTTTAAAACGAAAACCGAAATTTAAAGTGTGAAGAGTATAATTGGTATCTTAGGAGCATGGAAAACTGTCCCATTATCAAAATAGACAATTACACACAGGGGACATTACTGAATAGTTTTACGTGAAATAATCTTACCAAATCCGTTTTTGCCTTTTGGGGGTTGGAATGGTATGGGAAATTCCTGCATCAATATACTGACCGCCGCTGGTTTGTTTGCAGTGAATTGCAATAACATTATTAC
>JAITIZ010000619.1 GCA_031279215.1 Planctomycetaceae bacterium | reverse complement strand
GTTAGACGGAACGCGGGCGTCTCGACTGCATATTTAGACGTTTTTTGTACAAAAACAGTGCAGACGGGATGCCGGCATTCCTCCTAAAATTAGTTTTTAGAAATTCCCTGCTATTATTGCTTCAATAATATTCTTACGGAACCGGTCAAACCTGAATCGACAAGTTTTGTTTCTGGTGTTAAGCGTTGAATATTTGTTTGTGTTAAACGTTCATGTTCCGGTTTTGCGGCGTCGCCGATGATTCGGTTTGCCCAGTGATTCGCAACCTCAATCTCAATCCGGTTTTTTCCAGATCGCCACGCCGATGTAATTTCAACACGAAACGGTAACGCCCAAATCGTTCCACAAGATTGGTTGTTAATTTTAACTTCCGCTAATTCATGAACATTGTCCGCTTCAAGAAAAATACGTTGACCATGCTTCAATTCAATATCAATATCAACATCCTGCGAATAAGTTGCAAGACCACTGTAGTAACGAATAGCCGGATTCTCATTTTTTGTCCAACTTTCCAATTTTTGAAACTCAACAGGTTCTTTCAAACCTCCCCAAACCGGATCAAAACGAACATTCCACGAAGACGTAATCTCAATGATTTTTTCAAATGTTACAGCATTGGATTGACCGGTTCCCTGAACAGACGATTCTATTTTGTCGCGAAAAACAACAAAAATCGAACCGTAAGGCGCAAATTCTAATGGAATGAGTGTTCGGTTTTTTTCTTGTGTGAACGCTTGGGCTTTTCGGATTTCCCCGCTGACCGGATCCCATAATTCCGGCTCACGTCCTGTAACACGAAAACCGCAAACAGTTTTATCCGGTGAATCCGTTAAATTGGCAACAAAATAAATTTCCGCTCCGATATTACCGAATGGATCGGCAGGAACTGTTTCGACATCGCACGGAGAAAATTCGGAAAAATTTCGCAACGAAATTTTATCAAGTTGATTCTGATAGACTGTTCGATGAATCCATTCCAAACGCGGATTTTTATGAGTTCCTTCAATACGTTCAAAATCAAACGGAATACCGGCATTTTTCAAAAAATGATGAGCGGTTTCTTCCTGCAACGTTTTTTCCGTCCAAGATTCGGCAACAACCGGTTTCGACGCCGGTTCCAGAACTTGAATCGGATTAGTGCCGATAATTGTTGCGCCTTCTTGCGACCATGTTTTAATTTTGGACAAAACCTCTCGTGAAATTCCGGTTTGGTGAGGCAACACGAGAACACGATAATTTGTTCCGTCTTTGAGAACAATCCGACCATGACGAATTTCCGCAACCTGCGTTAGCAAAACATCTTCCGACGCAACATCATAATCGTAACCCGGTAAAGACTTTGCCGTATTAGCCCACTTACCTTGAGTAAAATTCGGAACACCGTTTCCGTAATATTCCAAAACATCCGCTGACGGCAATCCTTGTTGCAACAAAAATTGAACACGGTTAATATAAGTTAGAAAATCTTTTGATTTTTTCCAAGTAAAATTTTTCGGATTAAAATGAGTTCCGGCAAAATATTCCTGACCGGGGAAACCTGTTTCATCCGGTGAACACGTGAACGCATGCCAAACCAGCAGATTCATACCTTCACAAACGGCTTGGTCAAATGATGGTTTTAAGTTGTGCGAAAATGATTCCTGCCAATGCATACCGATATTGGTAAAACCTTCGGCTGCAATCAATTTATGACGGTGCGTATGTGCGGCGGACGCAGGTTGTTTGGTGAAAAAACGATTGGCGTCTCCAATCCGGTGACGCGGCGACCAACTCCAAAACTCAGACATCGGAATATCGGAAATACCAAGAAGTTGAAGCGAATCAATCGGCGCACCATGAGGTCCGCCCGACTCGGGATGAATACCGATACCATAATCAGCCGCCTTTTTCTTCATGAGAACATAATGATTCGCCGCAATCAAATCTCCGACTGTCCGCCGAAAATCGTTCAGAAATCGGTTACTTAATGAACGATTATTCAGAATATATCCGGCAATCACAGGCAAATAAGGAACCGGATCATAACCGCGGCGAGTTTGAAACTCTTCACGAAATCGTTCTGTCCAGTTCATTCCTCCCGCTTCCCAACTATCGGTGTGAAGATAACGCAACGATTTTCCGCAATGAGGTTTAACGGTATCAAGAAGCGGTTTAACGGCTTTATCCCAATAAAAATCAAAGGCTTCCGAACTTAGGTGATCAAGAACAAGTCCTTGCCAATCACCGCTGGAGGTTGACACTTTCGCACCGGTTGCGGTGTAACCGAAACGTAAAATTGTCCAGTTTCCGGCTGGACTATTCCAGTGAAGAGTTCCTTGTTGATTCATTTTTTCCGTTAAAACGAGAATATTTTCTATCTTAACCGGTTGATCATCGGGTTGATCCGGTTCCTCTTCCATTAACGGACGACAATTCGGTGCCGAGCCGCCAAACTCGTTAATTGCCAGTTTTATGTCGAACAATTTTAGCGTTCCCGTTTTTGTTTTTCCCTGCACTGCCGTAATTCGTTTGCCGCCGTTATAAAGAGCAATATCAGCAATCTGAACGTTTCGGGAATTGTCGGGATGTTGCGGATCGTAGGAACTAAGAATGTTTAATCGAAAAATTTTTCCTTTTTGTTTTGGAAAACTATTTGATATTTTGTCCGTTTTTTGCATCGTAAAATCGGCAATCGTACGAATTTTCCTGAAATTGTCATCAAGCAGGAGTAATTCGCATTGTTTTGGACCGTAACCGATTCGCGGTTCGACAATGATCTGATCTATTTCGACAACTTCTTTAAATTGAAATTCTACCCATTCCGGTTTTTTCTGTGTTGGACCTTCACCGGCTTTCAGACCGGCTGAAACCCAAAAAGTTTCCGATGAATGATCAACGGCGTTTTCCGATGAATTTTGTTTTTGGCTGGAACTTGTTTTGAAAACGAAGGGAAAAATTTGATGTTCCGTTTTAGGCGATTCTGTTTTGAACGCAACAACTGCAATATCGCGATAAAATCCCAAGTGTTCTTTTGGTTTCGATAAATTGATTATGTTTTCCTGACCGCCTTCGATATTTGTTGTCGAATAGACCAAGCGTTTCGCTGCAAACTCCGGTGTAACAATTGGACCGCCGAGATTCCAACCGCTCTGAATATTCAGACTGATGGACAATCCCAAGCGATGGGCTTCGTGAATGGCATGAATAAATAATTTAGTCCATTCCGGTGAAGAGTACATCGGACCCGGCGGAGTATTTTTGTTACGATCCTGATTAGAACCGTTGGCGTCGCAGAGAATTGCGCCTCCGAATCCTTTTTCTTTCATTTGTTCCAAATCACGTGTAATGGATTTTTCTGTAACATTTCCGTTCAGCCACCACCAATATGCCCAAAGTTTCGCTTCACACGGCGGTTCCGCAAACCCCTGAACAAGTTTATCTTCAGCCCGAACCGAAACGATTGATACTAAAATTAAAATCGTAACCAAGAGCGGTAATATCCAAGTATTTTTTAAAATCATTCTTAAAAACATTTTGACTCCTTTTGAAAATAGGGATTGTTAAACGGATTTTTGAATATTATACTAATTATTGCCATAAAAGAAATAGAATCGTTTACCATCCCATTAGGTCGGAATGCGGGTGAACAAAGGGAGTCAAATTTTCCGTAATTCCCGAAACTTGGCACGACCCGCAACAGTGAGAACACAACACTTTCCCAAGAACTCAATATTGATACGAAAAAAGAAAATACGGATAGTTTTTATGACGCGATGGATTAGTTATTGCAACGGCAACTCCGTATTGAACAATAATTATCGAAACAGAATTTGTCCGAACACATAATTCCAATCGTCCGCAAATGACGCAGATTTTCGCAGATTATTTTAAAAAGTTTTTTGAAAATAATTTTCTATCTTTATTTGTCTATTCTTCCTTTGTTTGTTTCGTACTCTCAAAAATAATCCTTGAAAATCCACGAATATCAAATATCTGCGAAAATCGGCGGACTAAAATCTGCGTAATCTGCGGACGAAAATAGACAATTACGGCAATCATTTAAGTCTAATACACCAGAAGACTCCATTTTCCCAATTTGATTGTTTCACCATCTTTAACCTCTTTTTGGTATAGCGTAACAATTGCATCAGGAACTCGGTTAAAAAGCAGCGTTTCCGGTTGGGCAACTTTTTCGAATCCGAGTTTCAACAATGTTTCCGTAACACTATCCTGATTACGGTCTTTAAGCGGAGTAAGAATGTAAATGATTCCGTTTTCACGACAAACAACTTCTGTTGATTCAATATCACTCCGAACAAATTTTTTGCCGTTAAGTTCTTTGGGACATTGAACTACGGTATAATTTCTGTTCTTAAAAATCTTTTCTCCTTGTTTGAAAATTCCCTGTTGATCTCCGTTTTTGAGTTCCAGTTTCGGCGAGGTTCCCAATCGAATAGGTTGACCGTCAGCATGTTTTTTCGGAGAATAAGAGGATAAATCAATTTCTGTATCAGGTTTATACAATTCCGTATCCGGTTGACCGTCGAAAAAGTTTTCACCAATCACACGTCCCAACAAATAAAATTTCTGATCGTTGTACCATAACACCGTTTTACCATCCAACTGTGTTGTACTGGTATAAAACGAATTACCGCTTTTTCGTTCAATAAATTTTTTGGGACCGTCGAACCAAACAGGTTGTTCGGCATCTTTTTGGTAACGACCGGCAAAAAGATACAAAGGACCGCGGTTTTGCCAAGGATTCGGATTCCATTTATCGTAGCGGTTATGAGCCATCAGAAAATACAACCCGCTGCCTGCTTCATTTCCTTTCCAATCATAGATCGGACATGGCGACATGGGATGTGAAATCGGATCACCGCCGTCTTTTATTAGAAGCGGTTTGGGAGTTGCCCATGTTTCGCCGTCATCGTTGCTAATCGACCACAACGGACTACCGGTTCCGCTTCGCATAACCACAAAAAGCCGACCATCAGGAAGTTTGACAATTGCCGGCTCTTCACAATGAACACCGGAATGTAACACCTTATCGTTGGTCATCACCCAACGAACAACAAGATTTTTAACCGGCGGGTCTTGGTCAATGTTGTCGAAATGAATAAATTCCGTAACTGTTCGGTATTTTGAATGAAAGCTCGGATGAACATAACGGCTTACACCAACAAGATAATTACCATTTTTGCCGACACGCGTTGGTTTTTGCCAAACAACCCATTCCGGCGGAATTGTTGTATCAGTACCGTCATTTGAAGTACGCGGCATAATAATTTCCTCTGGTTTTGTCCATGTTTCGCCGTCGTCATCGCTGTAGATTCCCAACATAATTCCGGTGTGTTGCCGGTTTGTAGAAACTTTACCGGGGACAAATTGATTATAAAGTACATAAATTCGTCCCGACTTGCTGACCATTGGAAACGCCCAACTGGCAATAGCTCCATTGTTTGCAATTCCTTCCGCAACCGTTTTATTTCCGGCAAGAACATGCGGTTTTTCCCATGTCTTGCCTTTGTCCAAACTGCGGGAAAAAGCGACATGTTGATCGGGTGCGCCTTCGATGGAAGCCTGACACCAAATCGCAAAGAGTTTTCCGTTGGGTTTATCGAAGACCTGAAAATGGTCATTGTACATATCACCGAGTTTTTCCGGTTCGATTTCCGGTACGAAAACAACGTAATCCGGCTTTGAAAATTGAAGATCGGTTTGAAAATTCGGTTTCTGTTTTTGCCGTGATTCCGTAACACTTTTGATACGCCCTTCGTATTCCTTAACCCAAACATTGATATCGGAATTTTGTTGAGCCCAAAGACTGACTTGAAATGAAACAAAGCACAATAGAGTGATAATCAAATTATTTTTCATAATAAAAATGGAACAAATTAGGGTTGAAAGTTGACAGGAAATAAACAGTAAATGTTGACTTGTTTCAAAAAAACATTTTATTTTTGAAGATTAAACTGATGATTATTATCCACTTTTTGTTCGACTTGTACAGTGATCCCTGATGTTTCCGCATCAAAATAATGTTTAGGAAACGGCGGTTTGTAGGCAGCAATTTCAGCGGCACTTGCTGTTTCAAGTGTAGGTGCAGGTTTCATTGGAGCAATAGAAACCTTATATTCGCCCGGTATCGCTCCGTCACGAAGATTAAATGTCGTTAAAACAAATTCGCCATTCGTATCGGTTGAGCCGATTGCCGTAGGATTTCCTACTGTACTAATATAGGAAACCATTACTTCCGGTAAAGGATTTCCTTCGTAGGTTACACGTCCATTCACTTTGGATGTTTTCGGTAAATTACCGGAACATCCTGAAAATATGAAAAACGGAACAAAAAATGATAAAACAACTAAATAATGTAATTTCATAAAATAATTCCTTGATATGAAATTAGGATAAACTAAAAGAATTAAAATGGAGAAAGACTTTCTCCGCCATTGATTGTTGCGATGTACATATAAGTTTGCGTATTGATTGTTTCTGCTAGAAAATGAATACTTCCATCTAAAAACAGAAAATTCACACCTCCAGGATGACAGGAAGCAAATCCCAAAGAAGCAGTTGATACAACAAATGTACTGTAATCCGCTGTTGTTTTTTTATAAGCATTCATTGGGCAAAGCGTATTTGTCAATCCTAAAAGATTGTTTTGTTGTCCCCAACCTTGATGTGGTTGCCAATAGGGAGGACGTTCTCCCAATAACAATGTATTTGAAAGACCATCTACAACATCAGCAAATTCACGAAAAAAGTTTTGCGGTGCTTTAATGATACCATTGGTGGATGGAGGATTTTCCACATAATATCGAAACAAACCGCGAGTTGTCATTGTAAAAGCACTGCCGTCCCCTCCATTCGCAACATAACAAGATGTTCCCATTTCTTTTTCTGTCCAATAATTACTTCCGGGATTATATCCTTCCCCTTTGATGTAGTTTCCGCGTCCGCCGGGAAACGAATCGGAAGGACATAGAAATGCCGTAACCTTTTGTTTGATAGCAGCGTCCGATTTTCCCGCTTTGTGCGTTTCATCTTTATCGAAACGATTATAAAAAATACTTCCATGATCAAATATATCGTAAAGCGGTTGTTGTTCAAGACGTGGGAGAAGCGGTTGTGTCCAATTCATCGTAAAATTTGAGAGAGGACCATCGGCTGAAGCTGTATCCGCACAGTAAACAACTCCCGGCAATACTTTATAGGTGTCATGATAATTGTGAAACGCAATACCAAGTTGTTTCAAATTATTCGTACATGACATTCGGCGTGCGGCTTCCCGTGCTGCTTGGACAGCGGGTAAAAGGAGTGCAATCAAAACACTAATAATCGCAATCACTACCAAAAGTTCAACAAGTGTAAAAGCTGTTCGTTTCATTGAAATTACCTTTCGTAAAAAAATTAAAATTGATAAAAATATACAAATACGTAGATTCATTTTTCGGCAACCTGAATCAGGGTAAAGAAACTGGTTCACCATCATCAACTTGTGCAAGTTTTCGTAATGTACTTGACGGAGTTGTTACAGCAATTGATTTGACTGCACCATCAGCAATCAAAAATTGGCAAATTCCGGGATGATAACTTCCGAAAGCGTATGTTCCGTCACGGGAATTACTGCCGATATCACGAGGCAGGTTAAGTTTTACCTCAATAGGTGTATTGGTACCGACATTTGTCGGTCCGTATATTCTCGCAGTGGAACCGGAAGTTCGGCGATTACCTGTTACCAAATAAGAACAATCCTGAGTAAACGCAAGATCGGTACTGGAACAAACACCAATTAAATCACCACTTGATGCGGTACGGAGAGGAATATGTTTTTCACCGAATAAAAGTTGGTTACTTGTACCATCTTCCAGCCGAGAAAAGGTATCACGAGGCATCCACCCCATAAAGGCATCTTGATCTCTAGGTGGTGTGGAACCGGCACCATTAAACGAAGCGGGAAGAATTGCAATTCGGAAAGGTCCATGTTGATTTGTAACATTGTTTGTAAATTGAGCATTATCTTGCCGATAAATATCCCACCATCCCCAACCTGTAGTCGCATCGGGATTAAGTGTACAGGCAACCATGGCATAATCTCCACAAGGCCCGGGAGAAGAAATAGTACTATACGCTCCTGTTGTGTATCTGGCTTTGGCAGAACGGCGTGACGGACAAATATAAGTATTGACTGAACCAAAGGCTTTTCGACGTTCAATGACTTCTGTTGTTTCAGAGGTTGACGTTTCATTGGGCCAAATCCCCGGACTCGTAGTAACTCCTTTATTGGTAATAAACTTAAATGTTACCAACGTATCATACAAAGATGATTGCTCAATGAAAGGATAAAGTAAACCGAAAGCGGTACTTCGATCAATTCCATTGTTAGCGTCATCACCTTGAACAACACCGATTGTGATTGGTGGAAGTCCATCTTTGGTATCGTGAAAATTGTGAACACCGAGTCCTACTTGTTTGAGGTGATTGGAACATTGCATCCGTCTTGCCGCTTCACGGGCTGCTTGGACTGCAGGTAACAGAAGAGCGATTAACACGCCGATAATCGCAATAACCACAAGAAGTTCGACCAAGGTAAAGCCGAAAGGTGAAGAACGTAGAAGTTGTAAAAAGTTTACAGGAAATAGTTTAGAACGTGAAGACTCTCCACTATCCGTTATCAACTTTCCACTACAGAGTGCCCCCCCCCTGGTTTATCCATTTTAACATTGGGCTTTTCGCAAAAATTTCTGCAAAAATCCCGACCAAACACGTTATTACATTTTTCATTGTCAGACTCCTTATTTTATAAGGTATTACTGAAATAATTGCGATTCGCTCACCGCAAACAAACGGTACCCAAAACGCATCGCAACCGATTAAGTTTCACAATCTATCAAAAAAGTTTAAACTGTCAATTAGAGTCTTCGTCTTTTTCTGGATATTTTTCAAAATATTTTCAAAATTTGGTGATATTTCAATGGAATTTCTGTTTTTTTGTAATTATTCCGTAGCATTTTTATTTTTCCGAACAAAACAACCTCAGTAGCAATGAATCCCAAAAATAGAAAAACCGTAATATTTCAGTGGAATTTTTATGTGAAATACCGAAAAAGCAATAATTAAAAGGTAGGCAATGTTTCACCGAAGGGCTTTCACGCGCCATTGCGTCGGCGATAGCCGACTTGACCCTGTGGACGGGCAGAAATGGGAAAACCGGATCAAACGTTGCGGCCGTGAGTAAAAACCCTTCGGCGAAAGGCTTTCACCTACGGTCACCTACCTCTTGAAATTTGTACGACTACAAATTCAAAACATTCAAAAAAACAACCAACTTTGATAACAGGATTAAAGTATTAGGAGCTGATGTTTTGTTTAAGGGGGGCTTTACGTTTCTTGATCCATTGGTTATCATTTTCTACAAAACATTCTGCTTTTTTGCCATGGCGGAATTTACAATCAGGAGCAAATTAATCCAGCCGCCAACCGGCTGGGCAACCCCAACCCCACACTTTTAGGAGATTTTTGTGAGTGACAACCAATTTTTAATGGTCGATGGAAACGAAGCAACAACCCTTATTGCCCATGCCTGTAACGAAGTCATGGCAATCTACCCAATCACACCGTCCTCGACAATGGGCGAACTCGCGGATGATTGGGCAGCCAAGGGAAAGAAAAATATTTTTGGTACCATTCCACAAATTGTGGAAATGCAAAGCGAAGCCGGTGCCGCAGGAGCAGTTCACGGCTCTTTACAAGCCGGTTCAATGACTTGTACGTTTACCGCCTCCCAAGGATTGCTCCTAATGATTCCAATTATGTTCAAGGTTGCAGGCGAGCAAACACCAACCGTCTTTCACGTTTCCGCCCGAACCGTCGCAACTCATGCCCTTTCCATTTTCGGCGATCACAGCGATATTTTGGCGTGCCGAAGTACCGGTTGGGCCTTCATCGGCGGCGGAACAATTCAGGAAACTCACGATATGGCAATGATTGCCTACGCCGCAACTTACAAAACCAGTTTGCCTTTCCTGCACTTTTTCGACGGCTTCCGAACTTCTCATGAAGTCAACCGAATTGAACCCATTTCAGACGACGTAATCAAACAAATGATCGATATGGAAGCCGTCGAAGCATTTCGAAAACGGTCATTGTCGCCGGATCGACCTTTACTCAAAGGAACCGCCCAAAATCCCGACGTCTTCTTTCAAGCACGCGAAGCCTGCAACACCGTGTACAATAAAGTCCCCGCCATCGTTCAGGCAGAAATGGATAAATTCGCCAAATTAACAGGACGATCTTATCATTTATTCGATTATTTCGGCGCACCAGACGCTGACCGCGTCATTGTTGCCATGGGATCGTCCACAGGAATTGTCGAAGAATATCTTGATCACGTTAAAGGCGGAGCAAAAATCGGTCTCATCAATGTTCGGCTTTATCGTCCATTCGACGGTGCCGCATTCACCAACGTATTGCCAAAAACTGTTAAAAAAATTGCGGTTCTTGACCGAACAAAAGAACCCGGCGCATTGGGTGAACCGTTGTATCAGGATGTTGTTACCGCCATCGCCGAAAACTGGACTGGTGATAAATTGACCATTGTCGGCGGTCGTTACGGTCTTTCTTCGAAAGAGTTTTCGCCCACTATGGCAAAAGCAATCTATGACGAACTGGCAAAACCAAATCCGCAACACGAATTTACTATCGGTATCAACGATGACGTAACAAAACTTAGTTTGCCGTATGATCCGCAATATTCAACGGAAGCAGACGACGTAACACGATGTTTGTTCTTTGGTCTCGGCAGCGACGGAACAGTTGGCGCCAACAAGGATACAACAAAAATCGTTGGCGAAAATACTCACCTTTCCGCACAAGGTTATTTCGTTTATGACTCGAAAAAAGCCGGTTCTGTTACGGAATCCCATCTCCGGTTTTCTCCGCGGCCGATTAAAGGTTCATATTTTGTTACGAAAGCAAATTTTATCGCATGTCATCAATTCGTCTTCACCGAAAAACTGGATATGTTGCAACCGTTGGTTGAAGGCGGAACTTTCCTACTCAATTCGCCTTACGGACCCGATGAAGTTTGGGATCATCTTCCGGAAGAACTACAAAAGGAAATCATCGACAAAAAAGCAAAGTTTTATGTCGTCGATGCTGTAACAGTTGCCCGTGAAGCCGGAATGGGCAACCGTCTCAATACCGTTATGCAAACCTGTTTTTTCCAATTGGCAAAACTTTTCCCAACTTCCGAAGAAGCCATCGGGCATATCAAAAAAGCAATCAAAAAAACTTACGGTAAGAAAGGCGATGCGGTTGTTCAAAAGAATTACGATGCGGTCGATTCGGCGGTTGCCGCACTTAAAGAGGTTCATTATCCGCAAACTGTTTCGTCGAAATTACATCGGCACACTGGAGCAGTCGGTAATCCTCCGAAGTTTGTCAAGGAAACACTTGGTGAAATTCTTGCGGCACGCGGGAATGATTTACCGGTGAGTGCATTGCTTCCGGCAGCCGACGGTTCTTTCCCAACCGGAACTTCACAGTACGAAAAACGGAATATCGCTATCGACATTCCAATTTGGGATTCGTCTGTTTGTTTACAATGCGGTCAATGTTCGTTAGTTTGCCCGCACGCCGCGATTCGGTTTAAAACATTTAGTCCCGATTTGTTGGCAAATGCTCCGAAAACTTTTCATTCAACCGATTGGAAAGGTAAAGAATTTCCGGGTAACAAAGCGGTGATTCAGCCTGCTCCTGATGATTGTGTTGGTTGCGGACTTTGTGTTCAAAATTGTCCCGGCAAAAACAGAACGGCGGAAGGACGCAAGGCAATTAATATGGAACCCAAAGTTGACCATCTTGAAGCGGAACGGGCCAATTGGGATTTCTTCCTTTCCATTCCCGAAGTTGACCGTTCCAAAGTCAACGCCGACAGTATCAAAGGATCGCAACTTTTACTGCCGCTCTTTGAATATTCCGGTGCGTGTGCTGGTTGCGGTGAAACGCCGTATGTCAAACTTGTTACGCAATTTTTCGGTGATCGGATGTTGGTTGCCAACGCAACAGGTTGTTCCTCGATTTACGGCGGGAACTTGCCGACAACACCATACACCAAAGACGCGAATGGTCGTGGACCGGCGTGGTGTAATTCCTTGTTCGAGGACAACGCCGAATTTGGACTTGGGCTTCGTGTTGCGGTCGATCAACAGAACGCTTATGCCAAAGAAATTTTAACAGCAAGACGTGAACAAATCGGCGCAGAACTGGTTGACAATATCCTGAACAATAAACAGGAAACCGAATCCGAAATTTCGTTACAGCGTCAATGGGTTGCCGAACTCAAGGCGAAGGTTCAAGCATGTTTGGATCACGGAACGTGTGATAAGACAACGGCGGACGCTTGTGTTACCGGTTTGAATTTGCTTAATATTGCGGATTCGCTGGTACGTCGGAGTTGTTGGTGTTTCGGCGGCGACGGTTGGGCTTACGATATTGGTTACGGCGGGCTTGACCATGTGATTGCGTCTGGGCGGGATATTAACATTTTGGTTCTTGACACGGAAGTTTATTCAAACACCGGCGGTCAGGCGTCGAAGTCCACACCCAAAGGAGCGGTTGCAAAATTTGCGGCTGGTGGAAAACCGACACGGAAAAAAGACCTCGGCATGATGGGAATGGCTTACGGCAATGTTTATGTTGCGCAAATTTCTATCGGTGCGAATCCGAATCACGCCATTAAAGCGATTCGTGCGGCGGAAGCATATCCAGGACCGTCGTTGATTATTGCTTACGCTCATTGTATTGCGCACGGTATGGCGGACATGAAAATCGGTTTGGAATTGCAAAAGGAAGCGGTGAAATGTGGTTATTGGCCTCTTTACACTTACGACCCGCGCAAATCTCAACCGCTTGAAATTGCGTCGAAAACGCCGGAAGGTTCTGTCAAAGATTTCGAGTTGAAACAAAATCGTTTTGCGGTACTGAATCGGGCAAAACCGGATGTGTTCGAGAAATTAATCGAACAATCACAACGCGAAGTCGAAGAACGTTTCAATTTCTACACCGCATTGACCAACACAAAAAAGAATGATTAAATGATGAAGTCAAAATGGTGATTTTGAATTGCAGATTGATGGTTTTCAAATTCGGTAAATCATCAATCTGCAATATTTGTAATATTTCAGTAGTTTTTTCGTTAAAAGTTTATCCTCATAAGGTAGGCAATGTTTTGCTGAAACATTGTGTCGGCGACAGCCGACTTGTCCCTGTTTACGGACGGAAAATAGAACCCATCTCACCGTTGTTTTCGGCGAAAGGTTACCTACCTCTTAATTTCTATACGTAAACAAATTAAATTTCTGTTATTTACAAAAATTCCGCTGAAATATTACCAATATTTTAATTTCATTTTGAATTTTATTTGTCATGAAAAATCAACTTTATTATGGGGACAATCTTGATATTTTAAGAAATAGTATTGCCGGCGAATCAATTGATTTGTGTTACATCGATCCTCCATTCAACAGTAACCGCAATTATAATCAGATTTACAACAACATCGGCAATGATAATATTGCTCAAACCCAGGTATTTGTTGATACATGGTCATGGGGAACGCAAGCTGAAGAGTATTTGGAAGAGATTTATACTCAACCGCAATACAACCGAAAACTTGTCGAAGTAGTTGACGGTTTTGAAAAAATACTTAAAAAAGGAACGATGTTTTCGTATCTTGTTAATATGGCGGTTCGGATTCAAGAAATTTGGCGGGTTTTGAAACCAACCGGTAGTTTTTATCTCCATTGCGATCCGACAGCTTCGCATTACTTGAAGATTTTGCTTGATGCCGTGTTTGTTTCACGCAGCGGAGATTTTCGTAATGAAATTATTTGGCATTATTACAATAAGATGCATGACCGCCGTAAGAAAATGTTTCCTCGCGCCACTGATACAATATTTTTCTACATCAAAAATATTGAATCTGCTTTTACTTATCATCAACTTACCGAAAAACGGAAATCACCGGTAAAACAACTTGCAAGAAAAAAAGTTCATGGCATCATGAAAAACGCAAGAGATGAAAATGGGAATCTAATCTACCGTGTCAAAGAGGATAAAACGCTTGACAATGTTTGGAACATTCCTTGTTTACAACCTGCTTCAAAGGAATATTTAGGTTACGTAACGCAAAAACCTTTAACTCTATTACAGCGGATAATTGCCGCTTCTTCCAATGAAGGGGACATTGTTCTCGATGCTTTTTGCGGTTGTGGAACAGCGGTTGATGCGGCACAATCACTCAATCGGTATTGGATTGGGATCGATATTACTTATAATGCTATTTCCTTGATATTAAAACGTTTAAAAGATAGATATGGTCAAGATATTGAGAATCAAATCACAATATCCGGTATTCCGCGTGATTTGGAATCCGCAAGAGCGTTGGCTCACAAGCAAGATGATCGGTTACGAAAAGAATTTGAGAAATGGGCGATATTAACTTACACAGACAATCTGGCAAAAATCAATGATAAGAAAGGATCGGACAGAGGTTTTGACGGTATTGTTTATTTAACGGACGGAAATACTCACAGAAGTGTGGTTTTTTCGGTGAAGTCGGGAAAGGTGGGGGTTAGTGATATTCGAGATTTACGAGGAGTAATGGATCGGGAAAATGCGGTTGCCGGAGTATTACTGACCTTAAACGAACCAACAAAACCAATGCGGGAAGAAGCAGCGTCCTTAGGTAATATCCCCGATTTACCAGGGCTGAAATTTTCCCGCAAAACACCGAAGTTACAAATCGTAACAATCGAACAAATACTGAACGGTGAACGTATCAATTTACCGTTACCGGAAGCCGTTGTGAAATCCGCTCAACGGAACAGGAACAAAAAAGAGACACAACCAACTTTTGAAATGGATTAGAAAAATTGGTAATATTTCAGTGGAATA
>JAITIZ010000564.1 GCA_031279215.1 Planctomycetaceae bacterium | reverse complement strand
ACCGGAATAAACATCTCCGCATTACCCGTAATAAATGCTTAAAACTATGATCAATATAGTCCCGCAATGTCATCGGACGATGAACGTCGTTTACCTTATCATAATCGACTTTTTTCATTTCGGACGAAAACGCACTCTTAATAAACACCCAATATTTTTGTTCGTAATTCATTGATTTTTGTTCATTCTTTATTGTTTCGTTTTTATCTATTCACTTTTTATCTGTTCATTTTTTATCGGCGGGAACATAAATGACTCGTCCGTCAGGTAAACGGTAGGCTTGACCAAGTAGTTCACCTTGACCGGCTCCAGTTGCAGTGGTGGCTTCGTAATGTTTGATTTCCTGACCTTCCTTGATAATAATCTCCATATCAACACCGCCAGGATTCGTAATCACCGTATAATCCTTGTTTTGCAGCATCGCCGGAACTTGCAAATAGGATACCAACGCCACCATTAACGCAACAGAAAACACCAGCATCACGTCCACTAAATTCGCAACAGACGCAAGCGGTTCAACATGATCGTCTTCATCAAAAAACTTAAATTTTTTCATTATGGTACTCTTTCATGTGAAAGATCTGTTTGTTCATTTGTTAAGAAATTTGTTTTGTCGAAAATCTTTCGGCGGTGAAATTCAGGAGGATCGAGTCGTCACGATACCAACCCTTTTTCGCACTGTTAATCGCCAACGCAATCAAACTAATCAGAACTCCCACCGCGGTTGTTGAAAATGCAATCACCATCTGATTTGAAAGTGTTACAAGATCACCTTCGGCAAGTCCAACCAACGCCGGTCCCAATGGAATTAGTGTTCCCATTAAACCGATGGCCGGTCCGTATTTGGTTAAGTCGGCAATTTTTTGTAACTCCGACCGCCACGCCGATTCAAGATCGGCAATCTTTTTACCAATCAGCAATGAATCATCACTGTGTGTTAGTATCAGGTTAAGCGTTTTTTCGAAATCGCTCGAACCGTTAAGCGTCGGAATTGTTTCACCCTTATTCTCAAGGGCTTCGGTAAACTTTTTTCGTTGCGCTTTTGATTTCATTCGGGCAATAAACTCATGTACGGTTATACCGGATAGGTAAAGTGTGTACACAAGACCAAAAAGCAACGCCAGCATCACCGGAATCATAAGCGATACAGAAATGATGTAAAAAATGTTCGTTAAAATAGGCATAATTTTTTAGTTAATAGTTAATAGTTAATAGTTAATAGTTAATATCAGCACTTTCCAAAAATTTTGAGCCGAAATTTCCATGTTTTTTACCTATTTTGGTAATTTTGAACATTTTTGATAAGTGTACAAAAGTGCATTTAATTCAAATATATTAAAAAACCTTGAAAATAATCGGATATTTTTAGTCAAATTTTTTGGACAGTACAGTTAATATTCTCATTGTACATTAAAATTCGTTTTTATAAGAACAGTAATTTTGAGTCTTTTATTTAAAATCCTGTCAATTTTGTTTATTCCGTCAAAAAACGAAAACTGAATGGTCAAGTGTGATGAGTATCATTGATAGTAAATGGAGTTACGTATTTTTTGTCAGTGTAATGACCGTTTTTGGGAACGATAAAATCCATAGGTGAATGTTGCCGCCATTAGGATCAACACCATTATTAAAGACAAAATATTCGGCATATATTGAGAACCGGAGGTTGAATGAAATGAAAGTTTAATGGTGAGGCAAGGCAGCAATGCCCCTGAACAAACCAGTGCAAAACCAACGAAAAAGTGAATTGCAATCAATTGATATTTTCCAAACCAAGACAGTAAAAAAGCGAACATGGCAAGAACTACCGTCAATGCAACTGCAACCTGAACACCAATCATAATCGGTACCGTTTGTCGGGTTGCGATCATCATATTTTGTTCAATCCAAAATAGGAACACCAGAAGAATCGGCGACGGTAAAACTGTAACAATAGCGATAAACCATGAACGAATTTCGTGCAACATTTTTCCCTGACGTTCTGAGCAAAATTCTTGTCGGAGTGAACCGAACACCGTGATTGTGGTGATCAGAATTTGGAGTATTGACAAACTGGTTAGTGTTGCCGGATCCATCAGCCAAATCTGAAACATTTTCGGCGATTGTGAATCTGCTTTGGGCGCAAGCAGGAACGCCGAAAGAACAATCAGTCCGACGGTGATCAAGGTCATGTTCACGCTGCGCGCGCGAACAAGTGAAATGGCGGTGGAAATTAAAATCATTACGGTTAACACAACAAGAGTTGCGCCAATCCACTGTTCGTCAAAACTTTGCCAAAACGGGCTAATCACAATCGAAGTCATAAAGCAAAAATAAAACTGGAAAATAAAACTGGAAAACAAATTAAGGCAGTAAAACGGATAACCGGTCTCTAAGTTTGTTTTAGTAAACAGACCTATTTTAATTACGCAACAATATTTGTCAATGGGGGGAAAAAAATATTTTTTCTGATTATTTTGAAATTTACGTGAAGAGTGAATACTAATCGTTTGCGTTACTATCCACTCTCCACGGTCAACTCTCAATTACTTTTTAAGTCCGACTTCTTCGCGGAGATTTTTTCCTTCTTCGGTTAATTTTTTACCGAGTTCCAATTGTTCCGGTGTTAGGACGGCTTTCATTTTGGTGTTATATTCTGTTGCGATTTCTTTCATGGAATTACGGTTTTTTTCCATGTTGGTTTTACGTTCCTCTTCGGAAAGTTTTTTGAAATCGATGTTTTTCAGAAGTTCCTGATACTTGCCGCTTCGTTCTACTTCAATCGCCCGAAGTTTTTTTGTTTGTTCGTCGGTCAGGTCGAAGACTTCGAGTTTGGTTGCATAAAGCGCATTGGCATTGAAACCGCCGTCGAGTTGAAATTTGCAGGTCAAGACTTGTTTTTTCTGTTCCGGCGAGAGGATTTTGTAAATTTCCGCACGAAATTCGTCATCCATTCGGAATGCTTCATCGGCGGGCGGATCACCACCGGGTTTGCCGTCTCTTCCATGTGGAAAATAGGAATTTCCGACGGCGGTTTTGAGTTTTCCGATTTGTTCCTCGGTCAACCCCAACTTCTTTATCAAACCTTCATTCTTGATAAAGATTTCAAACCGTTCCGCCTCACTCGGTTTGTTTGCCAACACTGCGGAAACGCCCATCGCGAATACCGCAACAATAAACATCACCGTAACAATTGTGAAAATTGTTCGTTTCATAATAATTGTCCTTTCAAAAAAATTGGTGAAAATGGTACACAAATCATCAACGTAAATAATATGCCGTTGTAACGTAACGGTCTATTTTTTTCAACTTTTTTCTAACAAAATTAACATAATTTTCATAATGAACATTTTAAATATAAATATAAATTGTAATATTTCAGTGGAATATTTATTTTGAATTATTTCTGACTAGAGAATAAGTTTTTACGTGTAAAAATACAATTGCCCTAAAAGGGTACTAGGCAATTTTAAACGGTTCGTTATTTAATCCTATTCTCGTTACCCTTTCGAGGTTAAGAAACTTGTTTTTGCAATTCCATACTTGTTTTGATTACAATTAATAACGAAACCAACGTGTTCCCGAAACGGTGATTGTTTTCTTTTCACCCGGTTTGAGTTGGAGTTCCCAAAATAAATCAATTTCAATGAAAAACGTCCCATGAATTACTTTCGGGACTTCGTTCCAGCAGTACAGACCAGGTGCGGGAACCGCAATTTCCTGCTGAACAACCGTAACTCCATTTTTGAACAACGCAATTGAATGCGTTGTTGGTGTAACAGTGATTTCATTTTCAGTGTTACATAAACCAATTG
>JAITIZ010000512.1 GCA_031279215.1 Planctomycetaceae bacterium | reverse complement strand
AAAATTTTTTTTCAAAAAATATTTTTTGCTAAAAATGGTTTTTATTTCTCAAGTTTTTCCTACAAACTGACGGAAGGAATGATTCAAAATTGTCTGCCCCAAACTATCGGCAAGTCGGCGGTACTTGCCGACTTGCCCCTGTTGACGAACGGAAATAGAAAACCAACAGCGTACAACACAATAACAAAACCTAACGAATGCGACCGTGAGTGAAAACCCTTCTGCGAAAGGCTTTCACCTACGGTCGCCTACCTCTTAAATCGGGACCACTACAAATTTCAAACATTCAAAAAACAACCAATTTATTACGGGATATTGTATAGATACAATTTTTAACCATTTTAACAACCACCCTGTGAACACTAGGAAATATTTTTTGGAATGGAATGAAATGATATGACAAAATGGCGACCGGATTTTTTTTCCTTATCTGAATTGATGAATTAACTTTCCGATATCCATTTTTTGAATGCTTCTTCGGGTTTAGAACCGTGGTGGACCACATCCCGAACCGCTTGAATCATGGCAATAGGATTGTTGGCTTGAAAAATATTACGTCCCATATCCACACCGGCAGCACCTTCATTGATTGCACGGTATGCCATTTCCAACGCTTCTTTTTCCGGCAACTTTTTACCGCCCGCAATCACAATAGGTACGGGTACAGAGTTCGTAACTTGTTCAAAATCCTTTTCGCAATAATAGGTTTTAACCACATGAGCTCCATTTTCCGCACAAACTCGACTAGACATTGCCAAATAACGGGCATCACGTACCAATTCTTTACCTACCGCCGTAACACCCATCGTCGGAATACCGAATTTTGTACCGACATCAACCGTTTGGGTTAAGTTACGGATAGTCTGACCTTCATGCTTTGGGTCGCCCACCGCAACCATGACCGCAAGCAATGAAGCGTTTAACCGAACCGCTTCTTCAATATCCATAACACATTCATCATTGAGATCGGTTAAAACGGTTGAACCGGCGGAATAACGCAACGAAACCGGTTTATTGAATGTTGGCGGAACAACACTTCGCAAGATCCCACGCGTACACATAATACAGTCAGCATATCCAATTAACGGAACAATCGTCAAATCAATCCGCTCCAAACCAGAAGTCGGTCCCATAATGTAACCGTGGTCAAATGCCAACATAACAGATTTCCCGGATTGTTGATTAAAAATTCTCGAAAGCCGATCTTTCATCCCCCAATCAAGGTGTGTCAGACCTTTGAGAAAATAACCTTCCGTCTTCTGCGGCGTACCAACACCGAAATTTTTACCCGATTGAACATTATCATTGTCTGCCATAATTTTGGTTCCTCACTTAATAAATTAAAGTTCTTTGATATTCTTGGCTGCATCAACCAAAAAAGTAATCCAATTTTCGTCAATAAATATAACATAGTTTGTTAATAATGATAGTGGATATACTCAAACGAGTCATTCTCTCACTCTTTATTATCAACCTCCCTATCCTTTGTTGTTTTTTTGCGTATAATGATTTTAATTAGTTGAAAAAAACTGAAAATAACCAACTTCTGTTTGTTAAAGTTTAATAGCCAACTGATTAATTTTGTTAATTTTGCCGTAGAGTAATTTTTTCAGCGAAATCGTTTATTGCGATTTTGTTTTATTAACAACCCTGTATTTTTGGAGACCAACCAATGTCAACAGAACGTAATGAGCAAATCAAAAAAGTAATCGAAGTTTTGAATAAAGCTCGATCAATGGAACTTGGAGCAATTCTTCAGTATTTGAACCAACATTATGGTTTAGACGATGATGATTACGGTAAACTGGCTTCTGAAGTGAAAAAAATCGCTATTGATGAGATGAAACACGCAGAAGCATTTGCCGAAAGAATTAAAGATATTGACGGTTCACTGGAACCAACAACCGAAGTTGATGGTAAAACGATTCGTGGTCAAGAAGTAGAGGAGATTTTCCCCTTCAACGCCAACTCCGAAAATGAAACAATGATTGCTTACAACAATTTCATGAAAATCTGCCGTGAAAATAACGACAGCGTAAGTGCAACCCTCTTTGAAAAAATCATTGCCGAAGAACAGAAACATTTCAACTATTTTGACGACACGGCAGCACACATCAAAAAACTCGGTAACAGTTTCCTTGCCCGCCAAACCAGCGGTAATTAATTAAATTGTTAATCCGTTTCCGGTTATCATTGTTTGAATGTTATACTTGTTCACGTCTTGTGCGAATAAGTTAAGTTGGGAATAAGTATAACATGCCGGAGCCGGAATATTCTAATAACAGAATAACCGTAATTATTCAGCAACAATTCTATTGTTTCCCCTACGGAAATTTTATGAATAATTACCGGTAAAACTATCTTGATATTATTTTTGACTGTGAACAGGTTGGACAAAAAGTACTTCCGGTAACAATTTTTCCTTTGGCGGGTGAATACCATGCAATAGCGGTATTATTTTCCGGTTTATAGACGGACATTTTTGAAGTTGTGTTTCCGTAGATTTGGGTTGATGAAACGGAAGATTTTGAGTAAGTGATTGGGGTTTGCCGAACAATATCCGGTTGGGTTATTTTGATTGGTTTGGTAAGTTGATAAGTACCGGAAGATTCTGTTGGAAAGGGTGTTGAAGTAAAAGTGGCACTTTTTGTCCCGTAATACATTGTGTAAGTCTTACGAATCGGTGAGGAAAAAGATAACACCGCTCCTTGTGACGGAGATGCCCCTGTGGACGGAACTGATGAAAATGTCGAACCGTAAGATTGATAAGTTGAAATCGTTGTCATAACGGTGTTCTATTCTACATAATAACGTAAAGTTTATTACAATTATTCTTATATTCCTATTTTGTTGTAAAACTTATCGGTTATTCATTTTCAGTTACCAAGAAAAATAAAAAGAACTCTAATGATTCCAGTTATCAAGGTTTTAATGTATATTCAATCCGAATGTTCTGTAACTATTTGTTCGTAATTATTCAGTAGGGTTTTTATTTTTTCCTTTTAACCTCGTTAGGGGAGTGTTGATAGTAGAACGTTGATAGTAGAAAGTGTTGGAAAGTGTTGGAAAGTGTCGCAAATAACTTACAATCATTCCTACTAAAATCCGCTTGCGACACTATTAACTATTAACTATTAACTATTTTTGTCGTAAACGCGATAGGTTTTTGTACGAATTGCGCCGCCTTTTTCGAGTGCGCCGCGTGAGAAGGAATTGGACTCCAGCACCCAAGAAAATTCCGCTTCACGAATACCGCTTTGTAACACTTTCGGTACAAGAGCATTCAATAAAAGCACTCCAAGACCTTGCATTTGGTATTCCGGTAAAACATTGGTACTGAGAATCCGAATTGATTTGATTTCTTCTTTATGCCGTAACAATTTGAAAAGACGTAACGGCGTAATTTTTCCGCCGATTGCTTTAATTCTTGGGTTGTAATCGGGCAAGGCAAACGAGGCACCGACCATTTTTCCATCTATTTCAATGGCGGTTGTTAATTCGGGAACGATCAGGAATTTGAGAAAAAAGGCCATCTCTTTAATTTCATTCTTCGACATCGGCACAAATCCCCACGTATTGGTCAATGCCCGATTGTAAATATTGAGGAACATCTCAACATCTTCCTGAAATCGTTTTGTATTAACAGAACGTGATTTTACGCCGGTTCGTTCCCGAATCTGATCGCAGATTGGTTGTAATTTTGCGTTTACTTTGGGAAGCATTCCGATTTCACCCCAATAGGCGTACAAATCCTGTGATTTTCGGAAGCCGTTATTTTCAAACAGATTTTCGTAATACGGCGGATTATACGTCATCATAAACATCGGTGAACTGTTGAAACCGTCAATCAGCAAACCGAGTGTATGATTCAAGGACGGGTTGACCGGTCCGCGAATAACCGTACAATTTCTTTCACGAAGCCAATTACCGGCAGTATCAAAAAGTTCTCCGGCAACACCAACATCCTGAATACAATCAAAAAAACCGAAAAAACCAACTCCATCATGATAACGCTCAAGATGTCCGCGATTCAAAATCGCACAAATTCGTCCTAAAACATTTTTGCCATCCATAGCAAGAAACGCTTGACATTCGTTGTGTTCGTAAAACGGGTCTTTATGCCCGAAAAATCTGAAACCGACAAGTCCGTTTTGTTCAATACGAAACGGAGGAATCCAATACGGATCATTTTTGTACAATTTCTGCGGAAAGTCAAGAAACGCTTTCTGCTGAAACCACGATGTTACCCGAATTATAGACACTTTAATAGTTAATAGTTAATAGTTGATAGTTGATAGTTGATAGTTGATAGTTGATAGTTGATAGTTAATAGTTGATAGTTGATAGTTGATAGTTAATAGTTGATAGTTGATAGTTTAGAAGGTTCCCT
>JAITIZ010000505.1 GCA_031279215.1 Planctomycetaceae bacterium | reverse complement strand
TCGTTTTTTGACAAGATCAACGGATTTTGACGGGATCAACAGAATTGACAGGATTTTTAAATAAAGAATACAAAAATTCTACTCTTATAAAACAGAATTTTAAAGTACAATGAGTATATACCAACAACAGACAAAAGATAAATCAAAACGGAGAGGACAGGATTCGAACCTGCGGAACCCCGAGGAGCTCACGGATTTAGCAAACCCGCGCAATAGACCACTCTGCCACCTCTCCTTGATTTAGCAAATTATTATAATAATAGGTCGGATAAATACAAGCCCTGTTTTCAATTTTTTTTTCGGAATAAAATAAATCTAGCCGGATTCACATTCCCTTGTTAAAATAAACAAGCGGAAAAGTTATATTTATGAGTTAGGTAATTTTCTTTCCGTTCAATGGGGCAGATCAAAATTATTCTGAATCGGTTGCCAATTGAATAAGCAGGATTGAGTATAATCGTTTCGGCAACATAATATAATAATCAATAAAAATATTCAGGTTGTCAGGTTGATATTGAACCTATTTTTAAGTCCATTTAGTACGGTCAATCGGGAGTTTTGAGTGGCATCGTTTTATGTGATTCAAGGAAACGACCAAGGGCGGCGTTTTGAACTCCTCGAAACAGTATCAACAATCGGTCGTACTTTCGATAATCATGTTCAACTTCGGGACGCAGAAGTTTCACGCTGTCATGCCCATGTTCTTTGTACGGGGAATCGTTTTCATTTAATCGATAATAACAGTACAAACGGTGTTTATCTGAATAACAAACGAGAAAAAAATTGTATTCTGAACAACGGTGATCAAATCCTATTAGGTCAAACATTGCTTCTTTTTACACAAACGGAAACCAATACTTCAGTCTGGAACGAACATCCCGCCGCTTATTCGCAACACCCCACTCAACGGTCAATTAAAACGATTAAAACGATTAAAACAATTGGAACAATTAATCAAACTAAAACGGACAAAATCATTTCTTCATCAACAAAGTCTGATATTTCAGATATCTCAGATATTTCAGATACTTCAGATGAAATTTCCGCAGAATGTTATCCGGTGTTGTCTTGTACGAAAAATCGCGATTTACCGATAATCTCTGTACACTTGGACATGTTGTATCATATATTGTCGGCAACAAGCCAAACATTGGACATCGAAACTCTTTTGCAACAAATATCGGAACAAATCATCCAATGGATTACAATCCATCAAGGTTGTATTTTGCTTTACGATTCTGAGTTACAGCAATTCATTCCTTACACGTTCCGGTCTTTTTCCAACAATAAAGAACCGGAACAATCATCATTACGGTTGGTTATGAACCGGTCGGTGATTGAGTATGTGATGAACCGGCAGGAAGGGATTCTGACAACCGAAAAAGATACAGAAAATAACGGTGATCAAATTAATTGTGAAGATCAGAGGATTCGCGAAATACTTTGCGTTCCTATGTTGGGGAGTTACGGATTGGTTGGGCTCATCTATGTTGACACGCTTCCATACCCGACTCCAAAAAATACTGTTACCACCCAATACCTGACATTGGATCATCTTCGTTTAATGATTGTTGTTGCTCATCAAACCGCATTGGCAATTGAAAATAGACGGTTGTTTCAACAAACGGTTCAGAGAGAACATCTTGCCGCAGTGGGACAAACAGTTTCAACACTTTCCCATCATATCAAAAACATTTTGCAAGGAATTGACGGCGGCTCCTATCTTATCCGAACCGGAATGAATAATCATAACGAAAATATGATTCATCAAGGTTGGAAAATTGTCGAAAAAAATCAGAAACGAATTTCGCAACTAATTCTTGATATATTGACGCTCAGCAAAAAACGTGAACCCGATTATGAACTTGGTGATATTGTCGGCACAGTAGCGGATGCGGTTAAATTATTACAATTCCGCGCCGGAGAAAAGAATGTCGAAATAACGTTTAAAGCAGAAACAACGGTTCCAAAATTCTTTTTCGATGCCGAACAAATTCATTGTGCTGTTACGAATCTTATTACCAATGGTATTGATGCAGCAGAAACAAAAAATGATCAGAACGAACCAAACAGTTCTAAAACCAATAAAAGTACAAAAACATATAAAAAGGTTTTGGACAATTCCGGTGAAAAACGGCAATCGGGTTTACTTCTGATTCAGGTTGATTATTGCTGTGAGCGATCAATCGTACTGATAAGTGTTGACGATAACGGATTCGGTATTCCCGAACCGCAGCGTCAAGAATTATTTCATGCGTTTTATTCTCAAAAGAAGAAACAAGGTACCGGATTAGGGCTTTCTGTTGCCCGCAAAATTATTCTGGAACACGGCGGTAATATCCGTGTTACGGATTCTCCGCTCGGAGGAGCAAGGTTCGAAATCGAATTACCAACCAACCTAAACAGGAAAAATTCGTAACTATTTCTACAATTAAATAACAGTTATCAATTTTGAACGAACTATTCAAACCGCTCAATTATTGCAATATTTTCTGTGAATTGCGCAATTGTTCCATCTGCGAAAATCCGTAAAAATCTGTGTAATCTGCGGATAAAAATCACCATCATCTGCTGTTGATAAAATAAACGTAATATATCAGTGAATTTTTTTTTTCGTAACTGTCTATTTTGATATTTTTGTTTTAATTTTTTTTAACACGAAACACACGAAATTACACGAAAAACGCGAAAGTTTTTTTAGATAATTTTCGTGTATTTTGTTATTTCGTGTGTTTCGTGATCTCAAAAAAACAAAAATTCCACTGATATATTACAAATAAACAAGGTTGTCCAAAACAATTTTGTTTCGGATTTATTTTGCACAAATTCGATATTTTTTTGCGCAAAATTGACTTGACCGATAGAAAAAATTAATTATATTAAAACATGTTTTATACTTTGATTCGTTTTCAATGTATTTTAGTCAATCAATCAATATCAGTTAATCAATTTAATTGGAGGAGGAAATGATGAAACGTTTATGTTTACAGTTTGTGTTTTTGGTGTTTGTATTTCCGGTGTTTGTATTTTTTTGTTATTCCGTTGCGTTGGCTCAAGCGGTTGATCAGGATTGGTCACCAACTGTTAAAATAGACGCATCGCAACACGGTGAACCGCTCAATCCGTTTATTTACGGGCAATTTATCGAACATCTTGGTCGTTGCATTAACGGCGGAGGTATTTGGGCGGAAATGCTCGAAGACCGGAAATTCTTTTATCCTGTTGGCGATAAAGAATCCGCATGGAAAGCAATTTACGATTGCAACATCCGCATGACCGAACAACAACCCTTTGTCGGGAAACATTCGCCGGAATCATTCACAGAGGAAAATGAAGAACCGCGTTGGCTTGGTGTTTGGCAAAACGGGTTAACGGTACGAAAAGAGAAAAAGTATATTGGTTACGCTTGGGTTAAACCGTCCGAAGGGATTCAGCGAATCGAAGTACATTTTCATTGGAGCGACAAAAAAGAAGATCACAACGCTTTCAAAATGCCGGTCAAAGTCGGTGATTTCTATAAAATCGAATTTGTTTACGAACCAACCGGCGATTTTGATAACGTTATGCTTGAAATTGCAGCGTTTGGTAAAGGAACATTTACTGTTGGTTGCGTCAGTCTGATGCCGTCTGACAACATCAACGGTTTGCGCTCCGACACGCTGGAAGTATTGAAGCGGCTCAATTCTCCGATTTATCGTTGGCCCGGCGGGAATTTTGTGAGCGGATACGATTGGAAAGACGGCATTGGTGATCGTGATAAACGTCCGCCGCGCAAAAATCCGGCATGGAAGGGTGTTGAACCGAATGATTTTGGTGTTAATGAATTTTTGCAATTTTGTAAAATTCTTCAAACCGAGCCGTATATCGCAGTTAATACCGGTAACGGTAATGTCGAAAATGCGGTACAGGAACTCGAATACGTCAACGGCAACACGCAAACTCCAATGGGTAAACTTCGCACCGAACACGGATTTCCCGAACCTTACAATGTAACATGGTGGGGTATTGGTAATGAAATGTACGGGAATTGGCAAATCGGTCATATTCCTGTTGAAAAATACATCGAAAGACACAATACCTTTGTTGATGCGTTTCGTGCGAAAGACCCAAAGGTTAAGGTGATTGGTGTTGGTGCGGTTGGAAAATGGGATGAGGTGTTTTTGCCCGGAGCCGCAAAACATCTTGATCTTATCAGTGAACATTTTTATGTTCAAGAAAAACCTAATAATGTAACGGAACACGTGCGGCAGGTTCCCAATTCCGTAAAACGTATTGCCGACGCTCATCGAAAATATCGGAAAGAATTACCTAATTTCAAGGATGTTGTTATTCCGATTGCGCTGGATGAATGGAATTATTGGTACGGTAAGTCTGTGTTCGGAGAACTGGGAACACGGTATTTTGTGAAAGACGGACTCGGAATTGCGGCAGGACTTCATGAGTTTGCCAGACAATCGGATATGTATTTCATGGCGAATTATGCGCAAACAGTCAATGTGATCGGTTGTATCAAAACAAGTAAAACCAACGCCAAAATGGAAACAACCGGATTGGTTCTGGAACTTTATCGTAAACATTTCGGCAACTTGCCGCTTAAAACTGAAATCGAACAAAGTTTATCGAACGGAAATGCTGTTGATGTTCAAGCGGCGTTGTCTGGTAATACTTTGACGGTTGGAATTGTCAACACGTTGGGGCGTGATGTTACCGTGAAATTGGATATTCAGAAGTTTGACATTTCCGGTAAAAAATTAACACGATTTGAAATGACCGATCCCGAAAATAACCCAAACGGTTTTAACGATCCCGATCAACCGTATCGAATTGAAATCAAAGAAACGAAAGATGTTGTGTTTAACGGTTCTACGGTTGTCAAACCGTATAGCGTAACGTTACTGAAATTCGATTGAACCGGTTGTGATACTCAACGTACTTGAAAATCGTTTTTCATTTTTTGGCGGGATCAACAGAATTGACAGGATTTTTAAATAAAAGACACAAAAATTCTGGTAACTGTCTATTTTATTAACGCCCATATAATTCAAATTGTCCGCAGATGACGCAGATTTTCGCAGATTATTTTAAAAAGTTTTTTGAAAATAATGTTCTCTAATGTTCTCTATTTTTTGTCTATTCTTTGTTTGTTTGTTTCGTTATTTTGTACTCTCAAAAAAGAATCCTTGAAAATCCACGAATATCTGCAAAAATCTGCGGACAAAAATCTGCGAATATCTGCGTAATCTGCGGACGAGAATAGACAATGACAATTTCTGTTCTTACAAAACCGAATTTTCAAGTACAATGAGTATATTACCCAATTTCATCTTCATTGGTGATAAGTTGTTGTAATTTCTGAAACTGTTTTTTAATATCCGGTTTTCCAAGCAAGGCGGTTCCTACAACGAAAAGATTGGCACCGGCAGCAGCAACATCGGCAATCGTTGATTCTCCAATTCCGCCATCAACAGAAATAAGCGTGTTTTCGTTGGCAACTCGGCGAATTCTGCGTATTTTGTCAAGTGAACGAGAATCAAAGGTTTGTCCGCCAAAACCGGGCATCACACTCATTGTCAGAATAAGTTCACAATCATTGACATACGGCAAAACCGACTCAACCGGTGTAGGAGGATTAGAAACAAGACCCGGTATGGCACCAAGTTTCCGAATTTCATCAAATAATGTTCGCGGATCCGGAGCAACTTCTATGTGGATAGAAAGAAAATCGGCTCCCGCATGACGAAAGACCGCAAGATATTTTTTGGGATTCTGGAGCATCAGGTGAACATCCAACGGTAATTGTGTTGAACGGCGAATCGCTTCAACAACCGGTACACCAAAACTTAAATTCGGCACAAAATGACCGTCCATAATGTCAAGATGTAATATCTTCGCCCCCGCTTCCTCCAAATACTGAATATCACGTTTCAAATGAGCAAAATCAGCCGCCAATAACGATGGGTTAATAAACGGTATTCCCCGAATTAAAGAACTAATGTCCGTAATATCTCTCTCCTTTCATAAGTTCATATTTTTTGCAACTATTTCACAGCCGCCCCAAAAGAGCAACCGCTGAATAGTTACGTTATTTTTTAAGGTTGTTTAATTGTGTTGAACGAATTAAAACGATTATATCTATTTTCTGATTACAGACAAGTATTTTGATTAATAAATTTTTTAAAACGACTAAAGATCGAATATTTTTAAATGAAAAAATATGATAAAATGAGGCAACCTTAAAAAACAAATTAAAAAAATTGCTAATATATTCGTATTAACATGTTAATCGGCTCAACATACACAACCACAAACCAATGAACATCGGTAAAACATCAAAGATTTAACCGAAAATTCGATCAAACTGTATCTCTAATGACTATAACACTTAATACGTCTATTATTACACCGGAAATTGCTCAACAATTATTGAAGGGATTAATTTCTTTTCCGCAGCAATCGATTTTTTCTATCAATTCTCGCGGAGAGTTTCTTCATTTTGACGGTGCCGAATGGGACAAGCAAAAAACAAGCCATTGGGTAGGTACTTCCTGTTTTGAACTTTTCAAAGAGTCGGCTCAAACAATTGAAGCTCTTTGTAATGCCTTAAACGGAATATCCAGCGAATCGTTTGACTATTTTCATAAACGATATTTTCATTTTCAACTGATTCCATTCCGAGAAAACGACCAACTCATTGGAGTTACCGGTTTTATTCGCGACATTACTGACCGGAAACAACAGGAAATTAAATTGGAACAACGTGAAAAAATTTTTGCTGCTGTTCTGGAATCTTCCTGCGACGGCATTTTGGTTACGTCGGAATCCGGTAAGGCCAATCATTTCAACCCGACATTTCAAAAGATATTCGACAGCCAAAACGAAAATTTTCAAGATTTTTCACCGGATCAGTTACGGGAATATAATGATCGTTTTGTTATCAATACCGATGAATTTGTTCAGAATATTGTTGCGTTGCGAAACACCGGTAAACAGCAGAAGGGATTGTTGCAATTTCGGGACGGGCGGTTTTATGAATGGTATGGTGTTACGGTTCAGATGGGTACCGACAAAACCGAAATCGCCCGAATCTGGACATTTCACGATGTTACCGAGCAACGCCGAACCGCGGAAGTGTTACGGCAAAGCGAAAAACAATATCGTTCGCTTTTTAATTCGATGCCGATTGGGTTTCTTTTATTCAAGATTGATTATGACAAAACCAATCAAGCAATTAACTTACGCTGTATCGACCTCAATCCCGCAATGCTCTCCATGAATCCAAAAACACGGGAAGAGTTATTAGGCGGCGGACCTTATGATTTCTTTCACCCGGACGCTAAACTGATTTCACACGATTTAGGCGATAATTGGCCCCTTAAAATTTTGCAGCGAACATTTGACGGAACTCAAAATTCTTATTTGACTTATGATCCGGGAACCGATGGTTATTACACGTTGTATGTATTCCGTTCCCAACCGGAACAAGTCGGCGTGTTTGTTATGAATGTTACAACATTGATACGTTCGGAACAAGCGGTTCGTGCCAAAGAATCACTTTTGAATAAAATTCTGGAAACATCGGAAGATGGAATTATTGCCACGCAAGATTCGGGTACGATTAGTCATACCAACACGCGAAGTTTACACCTACTCTCTTCCTTGAGCGGAATTGATTTCAACAAAACTCCTTTAACATTGTCGCACTTGCAAAAAATTTTCAGTAAAATTTTTGAACATCCGCAAAAATTTTTAGAAAAGATCCAGCAGTTTCAAAAAAATAATCGTCCTTTTGATGGTATTTTTAAAACTCATGATAATCGTGTTCTTAAAATTAGTATGCATGCGGTTGTTTCTGCGGATACGGGGATTTATCGGATTTGGCGATGCAAAGAGATTACCGAAGAGTGGTACGCCGCGGAAAAATTAAAGGAAAACGAAGAACAATACCGAATGCTTTTCACTTCTATGACCGGTACGGTCATCCTTTTAAATATCGTTTGGAATGAGCGCAGAGAACCAATTGATTTTTATTTTGCCGATGTCAATCCGAATTTTATAGAAATGTTTCAGACGGTCAAAGAGCAAGTTATTGGACAATCTTTTTTGGAATTTTGCAAGGACAGGAATATTCAAGTTCTTTCGCATGATTTTGGCGAGATTTGGTGGGCTGGTTTGAGTGCTGCCGCAATGGGAACATCGGGAAATTATCATGTGGTGATGACATTCAATAAAGAATTACGATATTATAAAACTGTTATTTTTCCGTCTCGTCATCAGGTGGGAATATTGTTATATGACGAGACGGCGGAAGTTCTTTCAGAACGGTCACTTCGAGCCATGCAGTTGGCGATTGACCATATTTCCGAACCGGTACTCTGGATAAGTTGGGAAGGCAAAATCATTTACGCCAATGAAGCAGGAACAACCTTTTTGGGGTTCCAATCCAATGAATTACTGATCGGCAGAGAAATATGGGAATTTGACATGAATGTTACATCGGAAAGTTGGCAGTATTTTTTGGATAATTTCGATGAAGACAAAACAAAACAGTATGAAACCCGAATGAGAACCGTACAACAGGAATGTATTCCGGTTTTGTTAATTATTGATTTATTGGAACAAAACGGCGAAAAATTTTTCGCAACTTGTTTTCATGATTTGAGTGAACAAATTAAGCGTATTGAAGCGGAGCAGGCATCGGTTGCCAAGACGAAATTTTTAGCTCACATGAGTCACGAAATCCGAACTCCTCTCAATGGAGTTATTGGTATGTCGGACTTATTGCTTGGAACCGACTTAAATCCGAAGCAAAGGGAATATGCGGAATTGGCTTGTATTTCGGGGCGGTATTTACTTTCGTTGATCAATGATATTTTGGATTTTTCGAAGATTGAGGCGGGAAAGCTGGAAATTGAATATGTTGAATTTGATTTACCGGAATTGATTGAATCGGTTCTTGGAATTGTGGCAGCTCGTGTTCAAGACAATGATTTAGAACTTTGCGGGTTATTTTTGACGGATGTTCCGCGTCGTGTTGTGGGTGATTCGGGGCGTATCCGACAAATTTTAATCAATCTGTTGAGTAATGCCGTTAAATTTACTTCGTCGGGCGGTGTTCGTTTGGTTATTGCGGTGGAGGAACGAAAGGAAATAGAAGAAAAACTATATTGTATGACTCGGTTTGAGGTTACCGATTCGGGAATTGGGATTCCCAAAGAACGAATGAATCGTTTGTTTCAATCGTTTTCGCAAATTGATTCTTCGCAAGCGAGAAAATACGGCGGAACTGGTCTTGGTTTAGCTATTTCAAAAGAGCTGGTTCATTTAATGGGCGGGAAAATTGGGGTGGAAAGTGAGGAAAATCGGGGTTCTACATTCTGGTTTAGGATTCCGTTACAATGTACGAATGATGATGCGTTGGTGAGCAGTATTTTCAGGCATGGACATTTGGAATTGGTTAATATCAGGGCTCTTGTTGTGGATGAAAATGAGGTATTACGTAATGTAGTGCGGCATCAAATGGAAACGTGGGGAATGAAAATTGATACATTTTCAAACCGTGTTCAAGCACTGAACGCCCTTCGTCAAGCGGTTCAGGAAAATCAGCCTTATCGAATTGCGGTTATTGATTACCGTCTTGATGACGGGCTAGGGGCGCAACTGGTAAACAATATTAAAAATGATCCGCAACTAAAACATACGGCGGTAATTATGTTGGTACCTCTTTCTGAAGATTCTCTGGAAATACAAAAGGAACATGCGGATCGGTATGTCAATAAACCGGTTTTTGGTTCTGCTTTGTTCAATGCGATTATTGGGATTCTGACGGGTATTTCCGATTCGCCGTCAAAACAAAATACGTTACAACGCAATGAATTACGTAAAGAGTGGGCGGAGGATCAATCACTCAAACGAATTTTGAACAGTTTTTCTTGTGAAGGCAGCGATTCCATAAATAAATTATCGGGGGAGAATCATCTGAAAGATTGTCCTTTGATTCTGGTTGCGGAAGATAACCGTGTTAATCAGATTGTGGTTGGTGAAATTCTTACTCAAGCGGGTTATCGTTTTGAGTTGGTTGGGAATGGGAAAAAAGCATGTGAAGCGGTCAAGAATCAAAAATTTGCGTTAATTCTAATGGATTGTCAAATGCCGGAAATGGACGGGTTTCAGGCAACACGAATGATCCGGCAAATGGAAATGGAAATGGAAACGGAAACGGAAACAGGAGCAGAAACAAACCAACTGAAAACCGCACACAACGGACGTATTCCTATTATTGCGTTGACTGCCAATGCAACACTGGGTGATCAAGAATTGTGTATTGAAGCGGGAATGGATGCTTATTGTAGTAAACCGATCAACGCTTTAAAATTGATCGAAGTCATAAAAGAAAAGTTGGTAGTGAGTAGTTGATATACTTCTTGCATTCATTATTTTAATGTTGTAACAGTTTGTGTTAAATTATTCCAAAGGCGGTAGGCGAAACATTTCCTATCCTTCACATAAATTGTAACATAATAAAAACGTCAATTAAATGAATGCAAGAATTATCGTAAGCACCAAAAAATTTTGTGATAGTAAATTTGTTGCAAATGAAAAATCCCGACTTGAATGAATCAAGTCGGGATCGGGAGGTTGAGAACATCGTTTTATCAAGTATTGTTACCAACCGTAGGACAGACCGGCGTTGCCGGTGTGTAACACCTGTTGATTGTTGATATACGCATCATAACCGCCGAACAAACGGATTTGATTTTTTTCGTAATTCAAACCAACACCGAAAATCGCCCAGTCACGTTTTGTGTCGTTTCCGCGAACAGTAAAGTTTGCATTGGGAATCGGACTTCCGGCAAGACCGGCAGTAAAAGATGTTACAGAATCGGCGTATTCATGTAACCACGTCATATTCACATTGGCATTGAGCCGTCCGCCATTGTAACGGCGGACTTTGGATTGAAACCGTGTTCCCAAAAGTGAACGGAAACTGTCTGTTTCTGTACGTTTTCCAACAAGGTTCAAACTGCCGGCTCCCGTTTCCGTAAATCCGTCTTGACGGTTGCCAATGTATTGAATACCTAAGTAAGGTTGTAATCGACCCAATGTTGTTGCAAAATCAAAACCGCGTTCGGCATAAATTGTACCAACAAAAGCGTCGTGTTTACTTGTTGCACGTCTTCCGGCAAAAGAGATCGTGCGTTGGGTATCATAGTGAACATTTCCCAAACCAGCACTTGCCAACACATAACCCTGATACAAATTTTTGCGGTAATAAATTCCTGCCAAAAATTCATGGGATTCACTACGGTCAAGCAAGACACTGGAAATCCGGCCTTCACCATACGAGAAGTAACCGCCAAAACGTGTTCCACGTTTGGATTCGCGGTCGGCTCCGATAATTGTTCCGCCGAATGATTGACTGTAACCGTAAGTGTTGCCGTCAAATTGCGATGCGCCGCCAATACCGTAACCAAGTCCCCACAGATTCCGTTTGGACGATTTTTTGGTACAAATAGGTTCACAGGCATCTGCACACGGTTCGCAAGGTTCGCAAGGTTCACAAGGTTCACAATCGGCAGTAACCTCTTCGCAAGGATTACATTCCGCAACGTTTTTCTTTGAATAACTGTTGCGTAAAACATTCGCAAGAGTATTGTTGACATTCCCGATGTTCATCACACTGGCGGAAGCGTGCGTTCCGTAAATCGAACCGGACATTTGATCAAGACCATATCGTGCCACAACCGGATTCGTAAGAACTAAATCGTCCAAAATTCCCAGTACATCGTTCAAATCGCCAAAAGGAACATTGGGAGAAATCGTATCTAAATATCCGCCAATACGTTTTTGATTATATCTTTGTCCGATAGGTAAAAATTCAACGGCTTGTTCTGCCATTTGAAGCCAATAACTACCGCTTGCACCGTCCGCATATCCAAGATCACCCCGAAAACCGCTGGAAAGTGTACCAAGTTCAAATTCATCTGTTACAGTCAAGCCGCCTGCCGTCAAGAAGGTGTATTTAATTCCGCGGCGTTGTGTCCCTGTAAAACTCACCGTTCCATCATTAACTGTTGCAGTACCTCTAACAGCAATTTGAGCTGAAGTACTGTCATTCGTTTTGACTTCCAAATCGGCATCGGTAAATTGAGCATTATTTGCAACAGTTACATCCTTTTCAATTCCGAACAAACCGTCATCGACCACAAGATTTGTTGCCGCAACATTTTGAGCAAAACGTGCTTCGGCATTATTATCAACGGTCAATGTTCCGGTTGTTGCAGTAATTGTTGAAGTTCCTTTGGAAACATGGATATTTTCGCCGGTATAACGATATTTCGCTCCATTTGTTACGGTCATATCGGCAGGATTGGCTGCTGCAACAACATTGACAGTACCTTCTCCCGTATTAAATGTAACTGAATCACCGCCGATGAAAATTTCATTAGCGTTTGACGAATCACGCCAATTTTCTGTACCGGCGTCCCAATTACCATTTCCGCCCTTCCAAGTCGAGGCAATGTTTTGAGAAGATAATGTAACCGTAATATCGCCGTTAGCGGTAACCGGTTCCCAAGTAATCTGATGCCGATTTCGTTTGGTTTGTCCGCCAATTGTAACGGTATCAAATGTTGTATTATTGACGAGAGAATTTGCATCAATAATAGTGTAGGTACCATTGGCAAATTGTGTGAGATCAAGGATATTGGTTCCTTGCAAATCAGCATTTCCTGCAACGTTAATTGTCGGATCAATAGAAGTATTGAATCCGATAATTGCATCAGTCATCGCAAAATTACCGGCAACATTGACGTTGTTTTCAAGAGCCAATGTTGTACCTTGATTTAACGCCACATTATTAACGGAAACGTTAGCATTTTCTCCGACAGTTGTTTTACCGCCGATAAATTGGAGATTGATACGCCCATCGGCGTTTGTACCATTATCTCCCCAAATTGCGTCATCAATGGTGAAATCAAAATTGGTATCAGTATTAGCGGTTGATTCTCCATTCGTATCCGCTTGTTTACCAAAAGTGAGGTTTGTTACATAAGTCGAGTATCCGTAATCAGAGATAATATCTCCGTTAATACTTGCTCCCGACATAACATTGATTTCCGCAACATGAGCAGTATCGGCGATATAAATTGCCGCACTTTCACCAGTAAGCGAACCGGTAATGTCAAACTTATCAACCAACGCCGCGTCAAGGTTTGCAATGTTGGGGTTATGTGAATAATGATTTTCTGTAGATACATGATTCAAATAACCCAACGAATTTTGTCCAAAATCAAATCGTGCTGCGATACCGTTGTTTCCGGTTGCTTGCAAATCACCGCGATGAACTATTTTTGTTCCTGTACCATAAGCAACAAGTAATCCGTCCCCGCGTTCACCATTAGCGGTAACTGTTACATTCGGATTGATGCGAAGAGTCGTATTGAATCCATCTGTTCGGATACCGGCACCACCTTCACCATTCGCTAACAGATCAGCCGCTTGGGTGACGTCATTGTTATCACCAAAAACATGCAGACCTAAACCAAATGTTGCCTTATTTTCTTGTCCGTCAATATAAGCGGTTCCGGCTTCATTGCGGGCAAAATAACCTTGCGTGTTGGTGATCGTATTATTTGTTGTATAGATTGAACGCCCAAAGAAGTTACGTAAATCGATATTGTAACCGATGTCATTGAGTGTCGCCTGTTCAACTTCCATATAACCGGAATAATTCCGGTAATTTTGGTGAGTGGACAATCCCTTCGAAACGTCAATATGGGCAGGATCACAACCATAATTAACGTAATCGTACGTAGTTTCTGCTTGGTTCAGCGGAATTTTCTGTGTAACAGCCTTACCGTCATTATAAACATTTTGTGCAATTGCCCCCACGAAATATCCATTTCCAAGCGTATAAGGTACCAATTCACAATTATCCAGCCATCGGTCTCCATCCATAATTCCAAGCCCATGACCAAGTTCGTGAATCATCACACTTTCCATACTGGACTTAGCTCTATCGAATCTATCGGTTCTTTTGGATTCTGAAACTTGGGTGTTAAGGTCATAACCCCACGGCAATGTGCCTAATCCAATCACTGCGTGAGGCGGAATTTGCCCAGGATAGTTGAGTTCAACTCCATCGACAAAAACAATTTCCATCGGCGTTATCATTTTACTATCGACAGAACTTTTTACAGCATATCTGGGAGTGCAAAAAGCATTTTCCGCATTTGTACCAAGTGTTCCTGCCGTACTTGCATCAAAAGTTCCAACATTCACGACAACAGGTTGTGCAACAGTTCCAGTGGGAGCAACTCTTTCTGTCCAATAGGTGAATGCTCGTTCTAACGCTGCTTTTTGCGTATTGTCGAGATTAGATGTTGATGCGACGCCTAGTCCCCAATCGCCATCAGTTGTTCCATAATACTTCACTTGGAAAATGGTATTTCCGTCGAAGTTTTTTATGTCGGCAGTTTGTGCCGCGTTGTTAATTGATAAATTGGGTGGCGTACTTGTTTTCCAGTTGTAAAACGTATCGCCGGGTAGTAACGATTGGGCTTCTACAACGTTTTGTGCGGTACACAAAACACCGACTGCAATCGCAACAGCAACTACAGCACGTTTGAATTTTTCGAGAAAATTTTTAGTTGCACCATAACAGAGATTGGCACAACCTTTAGTAGAAG
>JAITIZ010000481.1 GCA_031279215.1 Planctomycetaceae bacterium | reverse complement strand
GATCGGGATTTTTGCAGGATTTTTTGCGAAAAGTCCGATGTTAAAATGGGCAAACCAGGGGGGGGGGGGCACTCTGTAGTGGAAAGTTGATAACGGATAGTGGAAAATGCTCGGTTTTCCGGTACTATTCGGCAAAATTCTCAACTCTTTTTCACTCTTCACCATTCGGCTTTACATTGGTCGAACTTCTTGTGGTTATTGCGATTATCGGCGTGTTAATCGCTCTTCTGTTGCCTGCGGTTCAAGCCGCTCGGGAAGCCGCAAGACGAATGCAATGTTCAAACCATTTAAAACAATGGGTCATTGCCTCTCACAATTATCACGATACGTATTTGGCATTTCCCTCTGCACAAAATACAGGGCAAATAAACAGTCGATTTTCACCGACATACTGTTTACTTCCCTTTATTGAACAGGTACCATTTTATGATTTGATTATCACAAACAAATATAATCCGTGGGATGGAACAACCGAAGGACATTTACTTCGAACCAATATTCCAACCGTTCAATGTCCTTCCGACCCGACAGTAAAAATACCCGGCGGTAATTGCGCTAAAGGTAATCTTGTTGTCTGTTACGGAGATGGTTCTTTACAAGCCAATGGCGACGTCGGACCAGGACATGCTCAAGATGTAACTTTACGCGGAGTGTATCTTCCGAGAATTTGGAAAAATCTTTCTTCCGTATCCGATGGAACAAGCAATAGCATCTCCGTCAGTGAAACTGTTACAGGAGCAAACAGTTCGCTTACCAATGTCAAAGGCGGTGCCGCCAACGCCGGAACAGCGATTCAGGATGGCAGTGCAAATCGAATTAAACCGTCTGCTTGCGCCAATGTTGTACTGCCAGGCGATAGAAACACTTTATCAAATCCTTGGATTCATGGAGATCGATGGCGAGCTTGTCGTTTTCTTGATGGTTATTGTTTCTATAGTGGTTTCAATACGATTTTACCTCCTAACTCCCCTAATTGTATAAGAAACGGTGCTGAAACTGCGTGGGGATTTTACAGTGCGAGCAGTTTTCATCCGGGAGGAGTTAATTGTGGTCTGACTGACGGAGCCGTTCGATTTGTTACGGATACTGTAGATACCAATGGGTTGCCCGACAGTGATCAAGGACGAAATCTACAGGGAGAAAGTCCATTCGGTGTTTGGGGAGCTGTTGGAACTCCTGCCGGTGGAGAATCAAAAACATTACCGTAACAATTGTATTGTTTCTGTCTGTTCACAGATATTCCTATATCAAATAATATTACAGTTACCTACTTTATGCCTTTAACCTTACTGATTACCATGAAACAGATTTTTCCGATTGTTTTTATTTATTTGGTTGCTTTTGTGTTTGGTTGTACACCATCGAACCATCCGCCGGATCTACCTGATTTGTACCCTTGTTCGATTATCATCACACAAGAAAATCAGCCGCTCGCAAACGCTTTAGTCGAACTTATTCCGCTCGACCAAACGAATTGGAAATGGCGAACATCCGCTGTAACAGATATGTCAGGAACTGCTGTTTTACTCACATACGGTTTTCCTGGTTCATTGCCCGGCACTTTTAAGGTGATTATTACTAAAAATATTGATGACGATTTGGTGTATAAGAATGACGACGAAAAGGAAAAAACAATCGCCAGTTATAACACCTATTCGATGATCGAAAAACAATATAGTCGTGCCGAAACAACTCCACATACCATTGAGATAATTCCAAATAAAAAAGGAACTACTATTACATTGGATGTCGGTAAAGCAATCCGTGAACGGCTATAACTATCCTTTACACCGAATCTTCCATCAATCAATTGAAACGATTAAAGCTTAACTGCCGGATTGAGTTACGATTATTAGGAAAAAAGCGAGAGATTGAGTTGGCGGAGGATTCGGTGAAGTTGGAAGAGTTATCGTGTCTTGATGGGTGTATTGTTTGACAACCAGCCTAACGGCTCAAGAATATGATAAAAAATTCGTAATATATCCGTGGAATAATTTTTTTGGTTCTATTTTCGTAGTATTTCCTTAATCTCTTATATTTTCTTAGTCCCGCAGGGACGAGATGTGCATAACCGGCGGTTGCGCTTCGCTTGACCGCCGGTTATGCACTTCACACCCCTAGCGGGGTTAAGAGTGAAAAACAAAAATTTCACTAATAGATTACAAAATCTGCGAAAATCTGCGTCATCTGCGGACGATTTAAATAGATAATTACTCATTTTTTTGTAATTGGTTGTTGAATTGGAATTGGCGGGAGAGCGGTTTGTGTTTCCTCAAATGTTGGAGTAGGACGGAAGTCGGGAAAGTCTTTGTATTTGAGATTTTTTCGTCCAAAATAAGTTCCGTAATATTGTCCGTTAGAATCCACCCACGTCGTCAACCGTACCCAATCCTCAATGGGCATTTTCACGTCGTAATGCCCTTTGTCAAGAAGTTTGATAAGAGGACTAGAATACGAACCCAATGAATACGGCGGTAAATAATGATTATTTCCCGCCTTGGGGTGATTTTCACCAATCACCGGAAATGAATTGCGTTTCATCAATGTTTCATACGAAACGTTAAAAAGTCCGGTTAATGTTCCTTCAAGATTAACGTTACCGTCTTTCTTTTCGCTGTTATGACACTGCACACAATGCCGATCCCAAACCGGTTGCACATCTTCAAAGTAGGAAATCGGACGGCTTCCCGATTGTTCACCGGGTTGCGGTCCCGGCATATTGTATGACCGCCGCAACGCCAACGGCATTGACATTGATGTTCTGTCATTCGGTGTGGTGTTTGCTTGTTCGTGGCAACCAATACATGACCGGACTTCACCAGGTCGGTAATTGACAAATGTTCGTTCACGTTGTACTTCACGGAAATTTTCGTCCAACGCTTGCAAAAAAATGTTTTTGTCCGCCGGCACGACAAAATTTGCCGAACCATCTTTTTCCACCGGAACAACACCGTGTTGAACTCTCAAACCGAGTGCGGCATTGTACGAAATTACCGAATGTTGTTGGTCAAATTCGTCGCCGTCCCAATATCGCCGTGCCGACCAAGGACGCGGAACATGTTCATTGATTCGGAGATATTTGATCGACCCACGCGGCACGCCGTCCATTCCAGCGTAAACATCGGTAACAACCAATTGCGCAAGATTTTTTGCGGCAAGATCACTGTCTCGTACTGCTGTCGGCAACGGTGGAACCGGCATCGCCTGCACCGGCATCGGACACCATGCCGACCATTCGAGATCGCGGAACAGTAGATCACGTTCTCCAACATCGTTAATCAGATAAATCCCATACGCATTCACCGTATTCCATTTTTTGTTGGGATTATAGGAAACAAGAAAATCATGTTCATTAAGCGGGAACGGATCCATAAACAGTGGTCCGGCGTCGGTATTACCACTTCCGTCGCGTGATTTATCTTTTTGAATTGAAACGTTCCGCACGGCAGGCGGTTCATAAAGCCGCGTAAAGGGTTGACCGTTAATCGGTTTCGTCCAACCCCATTGATATTGCTGGTCAACTTCCGGCGTAACATATTTCACTCCTTCCACTGTCCGACGGTTAAAACGTGTATCGACAAGAAGGACTGTTCCAAGTCCGACCGGCATGTGCGGTGCGCCAATGCAAACAAATTTTGCCGGTTGTCCGGGAATCTGACGCGCCGTGTTGAAAACCGACGGAAAAACAATATCGATACCATAAATTTCAGAAGACGCCGTGCCGTCAGGATTTAACGCCCAAAGTCCTTTATTTGTTACAGAACCGTTGTCCACGTATTCCCAACGCGTGTACAAAATTCGTCCGTCTTCCATAATTGTCGGACATGATTCTGAAACAGAATTATCAGAGAGTTTTTCCAGAGTTCCGTTTTTATCGGCACGATAAATCACCGACGCGGTAAGAACATCTGGTCCGTCGCACAAAATTCCGTGTTCGCAACGTGTTGAGACAAACACAAATCCGCCGTCAGGAAGATAGACAGGATGAAAATCGTCGGTGTGATGAAAATACGTGTTGGCTCCAATTCCTTTATATTTTTCCCAATAATTGTTAACAATATTATTTTTGTCCATGCGATATTGGGCAATCCGTTCTTCTTCATCCGCCGGAGGAAATGTCAACTGCCGTAAACCTGTTCCATCAATATTGACTTCCCAAATGCGATAACCTTCACCAAGTTTACGCTTGTAATCGAAAATAATTTTTTTACCGTCATACGAAAGATTACAGCGTCCGATAATTCCTTCTTTGAGAGTCGGCACAATACTTTGAACAGAACCGTCTTTAAGGGACAGCAAACATAATTCGCTTCCGAATCGAACCGAACCGTCAATAAAGTCCGTGTAATAATGCGACGATTGAAATGTCGGACGGCGAATAAACAGAATTGTTTCCGTATCGGGAATAAGTTTTCGTAATTTTTCGCGGGTTGCTGCTGAAATTTTTTCGTAGTTTTCCCTTTCTTTTAATTCTGCAACACGTTTTTGTTCTTTAATTTTTGCAAGAAACAAATCGGATTTTGTATTGGGAAAACTGTTGTCGGTGGTAATTCTAAAACCGGCGATATGCGGAAAACATTGCTCAAACGACAACGTAAACGTGTAATCTCCCGGCACAAAATCGAAATGTTCCGGCAATTCCGCCCATTTTAGATGTTCGGCAAAAAAACCGCCGGTTGCTTCGCCGAATACTGACTTTAACTCTTTTCTCGTACCGTCCGGCAACATCAATTGAAATGTACAAGGACGTTTGGCACCAGACGCATACAACACCTGAAAACAATATTTTCCTGCGTTTTTAACTTTAAAATTCCAAGTTACGTAACCTTTAACACCATGATAAACGCCAAGATTATCCCATTGGGATTCTTGAGCAACAAAATTTCCCGCAGAATTTTTGAATTCCGGCGGAGTGATCAAAATATCTTCCGCCGCAACACATTTTTGTGCAACAAAAAATATTACAAAAATTGTGGAAACACAAATTCTCAGCAACTGTAATACCGAATGGAAATACATTGTCAATCTCCTTTGGGGTTGGAAATATTTGGGACAGGGACTTACAGGTTTGGATTTACGGGATTGGGATTTATTATACGATTTCGGGATCATGGTAAATCAATTCCTTGTTACTCAAAGCATCCACAAGATCAATTTCGTAATATATCAGTGGAATTTTCGTTAAAAGATAAATCTAAAGTAGGCAACCGTAGGTGAAAGCCCTTTGGCGAAACATTGCCTACCTTTGAATTATTGCTTTTTCGGTGTTTCACACAAAAATTCTACGGATATATTACCTAAATTTTAAGATTAATAAAACACTAGGAGATTATTCTTTCGGTGTGAATACAGGCAAAATCCGCAAAAATATCCGACCATTGTGGAATAAAACATTTTGACCATAAGCCGTTTGAACCGTAGTACCATCTATATTGGAAGTCATGGGGTTGATTTCCGAAATTAAGGTCTGATCCATAAATTCGTGTGAATTTAACGGAAATGTTTCTGTTGCGAGATTGTTGGGTTGGGTTGGACCAAGAGTAATATCGCGACCACGAGAATCAGAAAAATCAAGCGGTGCCGAATTCTGAGAAACCGATTTCAGAAGTCCCGAAAATATCTCAATCGGAGTAGAATTACCAAACGAAATAGAATTACCTGACGAATAAGCCGAATCTTCCGTCAGCATAACCGGAAATTGAGCAGGTTTTAGTTCTTGCCATTCGGATTGAGTTAAATTGATCGGAGAAGAATTTTCAATTGGTGTTGTCTTTTCTACGTTTCCTTGAAGTTGCGTGTAGTGATCAATACTTTTATTGATTTCATGAATTTTGGATTGCGTAAAATAATTTTGTGCCTGATTCTGAACATAGTTGATAACCGGAAATACAATTACCGCAATAAAAATACCAACAGCAATAGATATACTAATATCAAACCATCGGCGATTTTTCCTGATTGATTTTTGAGGAGAAACCGCTAAAGGTTCACGGTAATGTAAAGAACGCCGAATCAAACGTTTACTGTTGGAATACTCTGTAGATTTGGAATGTTCAACAGGTTTGAAATGTTCAGCAGGTTTTGAATGTTCAGCAGGTTTTGAATGTTCAACAGGTTTTGAATGTTCAACAGGTTTTGAATGTTCAGCAGGTTCTGAATGTTCAACAGGTTTTGAATGTTCAGCAGGTTCTGTTAGTATTGTTGGCGGAATTACCGGTTGACATGGGAAAACAGCCAAAATTGTTTCAGGTATTTCCGAACAATTATTAACTGAAGAATTGACCGCCGAAGAATTTGAAACGGAACAATTGATATGAGAACGGTTCGTAACAACCAAACCGTTCTCAAGAGGAGATGCTGAAATTGCCATAGCAATAATAGAACCAAGCGGCATTTCGGAAATGGGTTCACCAGCAACATCATTTTTCTGTTTTATCAGATCAAACTGTTTCCAAATTCGATGGCAAGTACGTTGTGCCAGGTTGTACGGAGGATCGACCGATTCATAAACGTATGTTAATGGCGAAAGTTCTTTTTGAAGTGTTGCCAATTCGGTTCGCATTTCCGGTTGGCAAAGCAACTCCCGCTCAACATAAGCAATTTCGTCATCTTCTAAGGCATTCATTAAATAGCCTAACAACATTTCACGGTCTAATTCACTCATTGCAGTATTGATAAATTTTATGGTTTTTAATTTACGGTTTAACAGTATTACAAAAAGCGGTGTTTTCGTCAAGAGAAATTTTTTTGCGGAATTGAAATTCGTAAACTGATAATACTTAGCCGGCGGGTTAATTGTTTCGCTTTTTTTCACGCAACCAAACCCTTTTATCCGGCTTATGTTATGGTAATATACAGTTTATTTCTGTTTCCAGTATTTTAATTACGGCTTGCTTTTTGTTTTATACTATCATTACTATCATACGCTATCTGCGAGTAAATGGTTCAATTTTTTTACAGCGGTATTGAGTCGGCTTTTAATGGTTCCGAATGGAATACCGAGCGATTCGGCGGCATCACGGTAACTCATCCCCTGAAAATAAACCATGTAAAGGACTTGCCGCAAAAAATCCGGTAAGCGTTCAACAGCTTTCCGAACCTGAATTGTTTGCTCACCGCTAATAGAACCAATTACCGGATCTATCTCATTACCAACCAACATATCGGCTAATTTGGAGGAATCAGGGTTGGCATCGCAAGTTTCGTCAATACTAACGACCTGATACCGTTTCATTTTACGGCAAAAATCTATCGCCTGATTCGTAGCAATTCGGTAAAGCCACGGGCGGAATTTCCTACCTTCTTCGAATTGATTACATTTCGTAAGAACTTGTAAGAAGGTTGTTTGAAAAATATCTTCAGCACTTTCGGTATTACCAAGGTAATGTCGAAGATAATTGAAAAGTTCCCGCTCATAGCGTTTGACCAACTCCTCAAAAGCCTCGCGTTGTTGCGTCAAGCGATATTCCAAAATTAATTCTTCATCTGTCCATTGAGAAAAATCAATCGCCGAAAACCGTGCCGTCTCTTCTGCAACACAATACATAATTCACCTTGTTCTTTCTGCCGAAAGTTCCGTCAAAATAACATTCCCTTTTAGCATAATATTGAATTTTACTTTTCTGAGAATCAATTTGAGTAAAAAATGATCTCTTTTTATTTTTCTGATGTGACCTCAATTGATTCCGCTTCTTAATAACTAATAAAGAAATCATTCACATTTCATGCCAATAAGATAAGAAATCCAATATTATAGAGGAAGTTTCGATGGAAACAGTAACTAACTCTATAAAAATAAAAGGAATATGTCGTTTAATTTTTTTTTAATTTTTCAAATAGCCGTTTCAATTCAGTCAAAACTAATATGTTTTACTTCTCACTTTTTTTCAAATCACTGTATCGGATTGAAAGGATTTCAAGGATTATTTGCCATTGAACTATTTTAACATGTAAAATTTTCATTCCAGTGGCAAAATAAAGACAAAGAAATTTTTAATAATTTTAACAGATTTAGTTTTTTTGGAAAGTCCGGTAACTTCAATAAACTCGACAAATTCAGTATAAATTTGGGTGTATTGCAAAATTTTTGCAAATTTTTTGTGAAGATTGGAGTTTGGAGTATTGTAATGTTTTGTAAAAAATTCAATGATGATATTGTAATTTTTGCGAGGGACTTGTAAAAAAGACTTCAAATATGATATACTTGCGATTTGTTAAAATTGTTTGGCACAAAACAAGCACAAACAAGATTTTCTATAAAATATTTGAAAATAATTTTGGTAATTTTAGTAGATTTTAACGCATAATGTTTTCTTGTCTATTCAGGGGACGTTTGACGTAATCTTTAAATTATAAAGATTTTAGATGATAAATGTTACAAATGAGGAAATAGTTCTATGCACAATACTGTAAAAAATAAAGAAATTGTACGTATTGAAACATTGGCACATACAAAAGTTGCCGACTGTTATCAATGCGGAAAATGTTCTGCCGGCTGCCCAATGGCAGACAAAATGGACATTTTACCAAGTACATTGATTCGTCTTGTTCAATACGGTGATATCGACAAAGCCGCAAGTTCTACGGCGGTTTGGCAATGTGTTTCCTGCCTAACTTGTTCAACCCGATGTCCCAAATCTGTAAATATTGCCGGAGTGGTTGATGTTCTCAAACAGATTTCTCTGGAAAAAAAAGTGGTGCATCCGAAAATCAAACAGGTTGTTGCATTCCAAAAATCTTTTCTCAACACAATTTACCGCAATGGACGTACTAATGAACTTGAAATGGTTGCCGAATATAAAATTCGCGGTTTACTGGGAAATCCGAATCCGTTTTTTGCGTTGAAGGATGCGGAACTTGGGTTGCCGATGTTCCTGCGCGGTAAATTACATATTAAATTGGGTGCCCCTGTCAAAAATAAAGCCCTTGTCCGAAGAATTTTCGCAAAATGTCAGGAACCCGTTCCCGCTATCGAATGACCCAATTAAATTCCAAAATGTTACAAAATATTACCGGATACCAGAGATATGCAATACAAAATTATTTTGGAGTATTCTCCGTCCAGAGATAATAGTTCTGTCTATTTAGACCTTTCCGCTTTTTTGCTTAACGCCGATGAAAAGGTAGAGGGAAACGATTGTTTGGTTTATTATAGGAATCCGGCGTCGCCTAATAAATCCGTCCAATATAACGGTCATGAAAAAACAAGTTCGGAAAAAATCAAAAGAGAAACGATTACGGTTGATGTTCATTCTGTTCCCGTAAATATCCATAAAATTGTTTTTGTTGTTACGGCAAGAGACGGCAACAATACGGCAGAATCAATCAAACTGGCAAGGGAAACCGGTAATTGTTCACTTTTCACGAATGAGTCGGAAGAGCCGGTTCATTGTTTTGATTTTGCCGATACTGATTTTGAAGGCGGAGCTGTTTTCTATGAAATTGCCCGTTCACAATCCGGTTGGACAGAACGGGTGATCGCCGCCGGTAACCAAAACACGTTTCATGATTTTACCCAAACTTATGGAATTGAAACGAAAAAAATTGTATTACCCTCACCGCCGTTACCGCCGCCGTTACCATCGCCGCGACCATCACCGTTACCGCCGCCCAATCCGCAACACCAACAACACAAAACAATTGAAGAGAATAGCCGATTAACAACTCAATTAACACAATTGCAAGAAGAAAATAAATTACTCAAACAACAACTGCAAACAGAACGTAACCGTATTACAAAATTATTAGAAAAGTGTAACAATTTAGTAAAAGAAAATAATCAATTGTTGGAACAACAATTAACAAGCAGTGATTTATTACCGGAGTTACAGATGTTATTTTTGGAGAGTTCTCAATATCACTTTGCGGAATCGGCGATTAAAAATGCGTTAGAAATATGCAGTAATAAATTAGTAAAGGTACAAAATTTCAATGCGATGTTGAATCTTGTTGAAGAATTACGCAAGTGGTGGAGTGAATACCGCATTCAAAATACAATTCGTTTACCGTTCTGGCGGCCGGACAGTTGGAGCCGGTTTGAGCACAAATTTCCGACTCATCCTGTTACAATCAAGTTAATGTATTTTATCAAATAATGGCAACACTTCCGCAAATCGCAATTGTAGGGACTGAAGGTTCCGGTAAAACTATTTTGGCTTCTGTTTTAGCGAAACGGATGTCCTCGAATACAGATGGTATTTTTTGGCATCCGCGCGGGTGGGAGACTGCCGAATACGTGGAACGGGTCTGGAATACTTTGAATAACGGAGAATGGTGGAAGTCCACCGAAGCAGGACAAATGTTTGAAATGCAATGGACATTACACATTGGACCGTCGGAAGTGCAGGTGAAATTGATTGATTCTGCCGGTCAGGATTTACGGGAGTTATTCAGTAAAGACACTTATAAAAAAAAGAATCTTTCTGGAATTCAACGGGAATTACTGGATTACATACAGACAGCACCTGTTGTTATTCTTGTGGTTAATCTTCTTCATTTTCGCGGCGAACCGGACGGTCTCAAACGAAAACAAAATGAATTTGTTCTCAAAGAAATCGTCGATATGTTCGCATCGGACAAAAAACATCAAGATATTGCGGTTGTGTTTACGGCTTGGGATTTATATTATGCGGATATTACGAAAAATTATGGTAACTTTACAACATATTTACAGAAGGAATTACCGCAACTCTACAATGCCATGCAATTAGGGTATCAATCGGGGGATTCTATTCATTGGTTTCCTATTGCTGCTGTTATGGATACGGAACTAAAAAATAATATCCGTGTTCCCAAACCCAATTTTCGCAGCGGCGGTCTCGATACATTAAATAATTGGCTTCTTAATATTGTTCAGAGAGAACAAAATAAGGAACAGGCAGAAACACAAGCCAAGGAATATGAATCAAAAATGCAACAACTCAATCAATGGCTTATTCCGGTTGTTAGCGGAGTTATGGCGGGAATGGTTGGGTTATTTATTGTGGGAATTGGAACTGCAATTATCTGTTTAGTTATTGGGTTGATTCTTGGAAGAGCCGGTATGGTATTTTTCGCCCCGCAAAATGCAAACGAAAATAATGAAACTGTGAAAATGTCGGCGTTCTCGAAATGGGTAAAACGTTTTGTGGGTCTGAAAAATACAAACGAAAATACGAATACAACAAATACAACGGAGACAGATGAAAAACCGCAACAAAAACAATCGAAAACCGAAAACAATACGGAACAGCCGGAGCAACAGTCTGGGCAATGGAAAAAAGTGAAACGTCCTGAACGTACAAACACATCAAACACATCAAACACCAATGACACGGAAGATGTTCAACTGGGTGAACGTAAATCAAAGTCAATGAAATTTTAACCCCAATAACACAAGGGAACTTCTAAAAACCTAATGTAAAATTTATTGTTAGAAGGAACGCGGTCGTCTCGATCGTATTTTTAGGCGTTTTTTGTAAAAAAACAGGGCAGGCGAGACGCCTGCGTTCCTCCTAATATTACTTTTTAGAAGTTACCACAAACAATTCACAGAAAAAGAAAAAATGAAAATTCATTACGCTTTATTTGATCAGGCAATAGATATGGGAGGCGGTAATTATTGGACATGGTCTGATGAGGAATTGCCGCATGAACTTTTGACTCATTTTTATAATGATTTTGCGGTCAAACATCTTGCGCCGGAACCGAACAAGTTGGGTGATGAACTTTGGGGCGGTATTGTTCATATTGCGGCGGAATCATTGGAAAAATGCGGTTGGCTTGTTCTTTATCGTGAATTTGACGGCGGGCATGACCGGCAAAACCGCCCCAACCGGTTTGTGATTCTAACTGCTTGGATTCGTGCTAATGAAGTGTACGAAAATCTTGAGCCGTTTTTTAACAACAAAACATTTCAATATATTTCGGCGCATAACCAAGAGTTACCGGTTCCGCAGCCGGCGATGTTGTCGGAAGATGTCGGCGAAACAACAATGCGTTCGGCGTTTGAGCAATTTGTACCGTTTGTCAATCCGCGTTGGGATTCACACCTGCAAATCGAAAATAAACCATCCGGTATGGACACCACAGAGTCTGATGCGTTTACTCAGGAACTGAATGAACGGTTCAAGTCAGAACGTCAGGAAAAGAAACGTATTAAAGACGAACTAAACGAAAAATTGCAACAGGCAAGTCAACTAATGTCCGCTAAAGAACGGGAATGGGCAAACAAAGAAGAAAAATTAAAAATAACAATAAAAAATAAAAATGAAGAAATAAGAAATAACAACGCAGAGATAAAAGACCTAAAAATAAGAGCAAATTCCTTTTGGCAACTATTACTTGGCGGCGGTTTCGTTGGAATGATGTTGTTGGTTGTAGTGTTGGGAGTGTTATTATTGACCGGCGATATGGAATTTGGCAATAACGGCAGTTTCGGAAATTTATTGAAATACATAATATCGACCTTAACAAAAAATATGGGAGGATAATAAGATGTAATTGTCTATTTGTAATTATTCAGTAACAATTCTATTTTTCCCTTTCTTAACCCCGCTAGGAGTAAGATGTGTATAACCAATCGGCGGTAAAACAAAGCGCAACCGCCGGAGAAGGAATTACCACTCTCCTCCTACTCTCCTCCTAAATTCCGAAATAATCAGAAAAATTTCGAGATTTTGCTGTTGATTGTAATTTGTTTTTTAAGTATGCTTGTACGGAGAAAAAATTTGTATTCTGTTCCCATTTAATTTTCAACTCTTTTGACCGTTATAATCCGAACAAAATATGAATATTTTTTAATTTATCTATTTCACCTATTTTGCTTTTTTGAAAAATTGTGTTATGATGAGATAGTTAATTTGTATTCTCAAAAGAATTTTTCCCAAAAATATGTTTGGAAAAGCAAAAAAGAGCGAAAGGAATATTCCAATGAAACGAATGTTCATTTTTTCCATTGTTATAAGTTTTTTATTGATTATTTATTCCGTAGTTGCTGCTGCTCCAGAAATCGGTACTCCCTACGGTAAATCTTTTTACAGTAGTCGTCCCAATCGCGGGTTGCGGACATTTTCGCAAGAATCTCCGACTCTTGCTCCGGTTACCGATCAAGTTCTTGATCCTATTCCCGATCAGGTTCAAGTTTCACCGAATACAAAATTACGCCCAGCACCGTTAACCCCAAATAAATTATTGGATAATCAGACATTTTCAAATAGAAATCCCTCTGATTTTTCATCAACTATACCGGTTTTGGCTCCGCAAAACCATGCCGATCAACCCAATCAATCCATATTACCTACGGATGAAAAAATCATAGAAGTACGTCCGTTATCGAAAATTGATACCAACCCCTCCACCGCAAAAGCCGAAAGAACAGAGGTTTATAAAAAAACAGATGAATCCTTCGGTTCAAATTTCATTTCACGAACAACTTCGTCCAATAATCAACCGCCTTTCATTGAAGAGGGCAAAAACATACAAGAAATTCAACTCGATGAGTTAAATGCCCGATTGGCAAAAATCCAACTCGAAAAACATTACCTAAACGAAACACTTAAACTCATCGACAAAATCAAATCGCCCGCAATTAAAGCCCGAACACTTGTTGATCTTGCGGAATATGTTTCGCGTGACAACAATTATAAAAAGGAAGCCGATCAACTTTTTGCTCTTGCGGTTGATGGAATTGACGCATTAGCGAAAGGTGAAGCGATTGTTATCAAAATTAGAGATGATTTGAAAACGGAACCTATATTGAAAGTAGATCGAAAACCGGACGAATCTTTAACAGAAACACTTTCCCTAACACCTGATATTTCGGCTTCTCCGGTTAAACCGTCCTCAACTCCTGCGGTTTCTTCCACTACAAAGAGAGTGCCAATATTGATAGACGATGAACCGGAACAAAAACCTACATTGGAAGAGAAACTTAACGTAATACCAAAAGAGGCAACGTCGCCATCGGTTCCGGTTAAACGTCCGCCAATTCTTTTGGGCGACGAACCTGAAACGCCTAAATCTGAAACGCTCAAAGAAGAAAAACCGGTTGAAATTAAAACTCCGCCAACACGAAAACCGCAACTGTTAATCACCGAAGAACCGGAAATAAATAAAGAAAAAGAAACGGAAACAAAAATGACCGAACCGGTTAAAACAGAAACCA
>JAITIZ010000465.1 GCA_031279215.1 Planctomycetaceae bacterium | reverse complement strand
TTATGTTTTCTTAGTCCCGCAGGGACGAGATGTGCATAACCGTAGGTGTAGCGAAGCGCAACCTACGGATCAGAACCTCATCTCCTTTGTCAAAGCCCCGCATGGGGCGAGATTATAGTGGAGAGTGGAGAGTTGATAGTGGATAGTATCGCAAGCGGAATTATTGCCAATCCGCTTGCGACAACTCTCCACTCTCCACTATCAACTCTCAACTATTATCTCGCCCTTGCAGGGCTTTGGGAAAATGTGGGAGTTCCTGCTCCGGCGGTTGCGCTTCGCTTCACCGCCGGTTATGCATTTCACACCCCTAGCGGGGTTAAAATCAAAAAACAAAAATTCCACTGATATATTACGATAAATGGTAATTACCTGCAATTGTTTCCTCTAAAAGATATTTTTTATGAGAAATAACTTTTACTTTTCAAATTTTTGATCTATAATATACAATCAAAGGAATTTACAGCGGCATTAAAATTCCAGCCCGCTCCAACAGGGGTTAAATTAAAACAAAAATGATACGGAAATGTAACTCTTTCAATTTTGAAATAGGCTGTTACTTTTAAATTTGTTTCCCAAAAATTCCGAAATGCTCAGAAAAATTATACTGAAATACTACTAATTTTATTGTTTAACGATGCTTAATTACGAAAATCCTTTGGTGAACCGTTATGCTTCTCATTCGATGTCGCAGCTTTGGGGGGCGCAACGTAAATTTAGTACATGGCGCCGTCTTTGGCTGGCATTGGCGGAGGCGGAAGCGGAGTTGGGGTTGCCTATCACTCAATTGCAAATAGAAGAACTTCGTAATCATCTTGATGACATTGATTTTGATAAAGCGGCGGAATATGAATTTCGACTTCGTCATGATGTTATGGCGCACGTTCACACTTACGGCGATGTTTGTCCCAATGCCCGACCAATTATTCATTTTGGAGCGACGAGTTGTTTTGTTACGGATAATGCGGATGCGGTTTTACTTCGTGAGGGGCTTATTTTAATCCGAAATCGTTTAGCGGTTGTGATTGACCGGTTGGGGCGTTTTGCGTGGAAATACCGTGATTTACCGTGTTTATCGTTTACTCATCTCCAGCCGGCTCAACCAACAACCGTAGGACGCCGAGCGTGTCTTTGGGCTTACGATTTGATTCTCGATCTTGCCGAAATCGAACACCGGATTCGTAACATCAAAACTCTCGGCAATAAAGGAACCACCGGTACACAAGCCAGTTTTTTGAAACTGTTCAACGGCGATCATGAAAAAGTCCGGCAGCTTGAACAACTATTTTGTGCAAAAATCGGTATGGAATCTTTTGCGGTAACCGGTCAGACTTATCCGCGAAAAATGGATTCACAAATTCTTGATGTTCTGTCCGGTGTTGCGCAAAGTGCTCATAAATTTGCAACGGATCTTCGTATTCTTGCTCATCGCAAGGAGATGGAAGAACCGTTTGAAGCGGATCAGATTGGTTCTTCCGCGATGGCGTATAAACGGAATCCAATGCGGAGTGAGCGGATTTGTTCACTTGCCCGATTTGTGATGAGCTTGCAAGCGAGTCCGGCAATGACCGCATCAACTCAATGGATGGAACGAACCCTTGATGACAGTGCTAATCGCCGGCTTGTTTTACCGCAAGCATTTCTGGCAATTGATGCCGTATTGATTTTATATCAAAATATTGTTGAAGGAATGGTTGTTTATCCGAAAGTAATTGAAAAAAATTTACGTTCGGAAATTCCTTTTATGGCAACGGAAAATATTTTGATGGCAGCGGTGGAACGCGGCGGAGATCGGCAGGATTTACATGAACGGATTCGACAACATGCCCAAGCAGCAGCAAGAGTTGTCAAAATGGAAGGCGGCGAAAATGATTTGTTGAACCGGCTCCAAAACGATCCGGCGTTTGAAGGTATTGATATTGAAGCGGAATTGGAATCGTCAATGTTTATAGGACGTTCACCGGAACAAGTTGACGAATTAATCAATGAACAAATCGAACCAATTCGCCGATGTTATGAAGACATTTTAACGGTTGTCGATGCGGAAATCCGCGTCTGAAAGAAACAACAATAACGGTAATATATCTGTGGAATAATTGTAGATCACAACCATAGCAGCCCAATAATAGTTAATAGTGAATAGTTAATAGTGAATAGTTCGCAAGCGTACTATTTACCGAAACGTTAAAATTCCGCTTGCGCCGCTATTAACTATTCACTATTAACTATTCACTATTAACTATTAACTAAATATGTTGCCCTTTCAGGGCGTTGGGATGGGAGGGGGAACTTAAACCCACCCCGTTGGGGCGGGCTATAATACTAACGCCCCTAGCGGAGCTAATATAAAAAATAAAAATTCCACTGATATATTACAAAAGTTTTAGGGAACCTAAGCAAAAGATAATCGGTATCTGTAAAATTGCCGCTGAATAATGCCCAAAATTCCGCTAAAATATTAACAATTATTTATTTTCCATTTACTTTGGGTGCCATTCCTTCCGGTATTAACCGATTTTTTCATTCGATAATTCCATTGACGGTTTCGGGTCGTTTAGCTCGTTGGTCTTACGAACTTGACCGCGTCAACGCACTCGAAAAACAGGCGCAAACATTTTCCGATTTGGAATTACGTAAGGAAAGTTTATCACTTCGTTATCGAGCGCGGAGTGGTGAACCATGCCGTTTGTTGTTACCGGAAGCGTATGCCTTGGTTCGTGAAGCGGGAAGACGAACTATTGATATGCGGCATTTTGATGTCCAAGTTCTCGGCGGAACAGCCATGTTTCATCGCTCCATCGTCGAAATGCAAACCGGTGAAGGAAAAACACTCACCGCAACATTGCCAATGTATCTGAACGCCTTGATTGGTAAAGGAGCCTTGTTGGCAACAGTTAATGATTATCTCGCCAAACGTGATGCCGAATGGATGGAACCAATTTACAACGCACTCGGTATGAAGGTCGGAATTATCCAAACGGAAATGCAGCAAGATCAACGCCGTGAAGCATATCATTGTGATGTTACCTACGGTACAGCCAAAGAATTTGGGTTTGATTTTCTTCGTGATCGGTTGCTGCTTCGGCGAATCCGTGAAGGGGAACACGATTTACTTGGAGCAATGCTCGATAGTGCCGTACAAGAAGATGAAAAACCCGTACAACGTGATTCCTTTTTTGCGCTGATTGATGAAGCAGACAGTATTTTAATTGACGAAGCCAGTACACCGTTAATTATTAGTGCGTTGCCAACAGAGGATGAGAAGCGGGAAGTTGAATGTTACCGTTGGGCGGCTCAAGTGGCTCCGCAGTTCAAAGAAGACCTCGACTACGAATACGATCACGAAAAACGAAAAGTCGAATTGACCAGAGCCGGACGAATGAAAGCCCGACTCATTGATAAACCAAACACCTTAGACAATACCGGACTTTATCATATTTACGAATTTGTACAACGGGCTATTTTTGTTAAAAGGGAATATCAACGTGATGAACATTATGTTGTTCGGAAAGGCGAAATTGTTATTGTTGACGAATTTACCGGTCGTCTTGGCGAAGGTCGGAAGTGGCGGGATGGAATTCATCAAGCGGTTGAAGCCAAAGAGAATGTTGAAGTAACAGTGGCAACCGGTCAGGCAGCCCGAATTACGGTACAGGATTACTTTTTGCGTTTCCCGAATCTTGCCGGAATGACCGGAACTGCGGCAGCGTCCAAAGGGGAACTCCGAAAAATTTATCGTTGCAAGGTTATTCCGGTTCCGACCAATCAACCGCCTAAAAGAGTTAAATTACCAACACGGATTTTTGCAACAGAATCCGCGAAATGGAATGCGATTGTTCAGGAGGTAATTGATGTTCATAAAACCGGACGTCCCATTCTCATTGGAACACGTACCATTGATAAATCAATTATTTTGGCGAGACTTCTCCGACAAGCGGGAATTGAACACAATGTTCTGAATGCGTATCATATTGCGGAAGAGGCGGAAATTGTTGCTCGGGCAGGGGAATGGGGTAAGGTAACTGTTTCGACCAATATGGCAGGACGCGGTACGGACATCAAAATACCCGAAACGGTTAAGAATCTTGGCGGGTTGTATGTTATTTGCACGGAAATGCACGAATCGGCACGAATTGACCGGCAATTGATTGGGCGTTGCGGGCGGCAAGGCGATCCGGGAACCTATCGGCAATACCTGTCAATGGAAGATGAACTCTTGGAAAAAGCATTTGGCCCAAAAAAAGCAAAAAAGTATAAAAAATTAGGACAACGTAACCCCAATCGAAATTTTAATAGACGAATCGGATTGTTCCGCCGTGCACAACGAAAAGTCGAAACCAAAAGCTTTCGCAACCGAAAAACAATGCTCTATTACGAAAAAGAACGCAAAAAAATTCAACGTTCTATGGGACAAGACCCCTACCTCGATACGCCGAATTAGTTAATAGTTAATAGTGAATAGTTAATAGTTACGCAAGCGGAAGCAATACGGTTACGGTTAGAATAACGCTTGCGTAACTATTCACTATTCACTATTAACTATTAACTAATAACTCCTGATTCGAATGAGATATTTTTTTGTAGTGCAAGATGAAGACGTTTTAGATATTCTTTTCGCGGGATTTCAATAGCACCAAGACTAGCGGTATGATCATTGATTACCTGAATATCAAGAAGTAAAAATCCCTGTTTTTTCAGATGTTCGATGAGAGTGACTAAGGCAACTTTTGAAGCGTCGCGTTCCAGATGAAACATTGATTCCGCTTCAAAAAATCCCCGAATTGCCGTACCGTAAATACCGCCCACCAAACAACCATTCCGCCAAACTTCAATACTGTGACTCAAACCAAACTGATGAAGTTCCGTGTAAGCGTTAATGATTTCCGGTGTAATCCATGTTCCTTGAGATTGATGGGCTTGGGCGCAACCGCTGATAACACCGTGAAAATCCGTGTCCATGGTAACTTGAAACCGCCCGCTGCGGCAAGTTCGCGCCAAACGCCGCGAAATATGAAACCGGTCAAATTCAAAAATACAACGCGGATTAACCGAAAACCAACCAATGAGCGTTTTGACTTTGCCTTTGGCGTACTCACATTCAAAAGGCCACGGAAATATTCCATGAATAAACGCATCCAACACCCCAACCGATTGTAATCCTCCGCTAATACCAATTAAACCCTTACGATTGGCTTTGCTGGCATCAGCAAAACGTTTCGATGGTAAAAAGGGTGTTAAAATTTCAGATGCGAGAATTTTCTTTATCTCTTTTTTGTTTTTATCAATTGATCGGCTCATTTTATAAATTTAGGGAATTTCTAATAACTAAGTTAACGGCGGAGTTTACCCCGCACTTTGTGCCTAAAATTCAACTTTCGCTGACAATTCGGTCATAAAATTCGAGATAATGATCACGTAATTCTGGATTTTCACGTGTTTCAATGGCGGCGCGGGGATGTTGGTTTATTTGTCCGGTGATAATATATTCCGGTGCCGTTCCCCAATCAATTTGTTTGCGGATCGGAGTTATAATCTGATCCAATGCCGCAAAAACAGGACGGATTTTGAATTTCGGATTCCGTAGGAAACCAAGCAAAAGTTCCATCGGGCAATTACCTGCTCCACGACCAAGCCCGCCAATAGACGCATCAACACGGTTGGCACCATGAATAATCGCCTCAATCGAATTGGCAAACGCCAGTTGTTGGTTATTATGGGCGTGAATCCCAACTTCTTTGTTGGTTTCTTTGCCGAAACGAAGATATTTCTTGACCAAATGTTCGATGGTTTCGGCGTACATCGAACCGTAACTGTCAACAACCACCAAAACAGACGCAGGAGTTTGGGATAAAATTTCAAGAGCTTGATCGATCTCTATCTCTTTTGCAGTGGAAGCCGCCATCAGATTAGCCCAGACTTCATAACCTTTTTCGTAGGCATCGCGGATCATGTCAACCGCTTCGGAAAGTTGATGAACATAGAACGCAACACGCATTGTTGTAAAAATACTCCGGTCTCGCGGCAAAACATCGTTTTTCCAATCAACTCTTCCTGCATCAATCATTGCCGCAAGTTTAACACTATCAACAATATCACCCAACGCTCGACAAACATCTTCTTCACGGCAAAATTTCCAGTTTCCGAATTTGTCATGTGAAAAGATTTTGTCTGAGTTTTTATAACCGATTTCCATGTAATCAACACCGGCTTCAATACAGGTTTGATAAACGGTTCGGACAAAATTATCGTCGAAATGATGTCCGTTGACCAATCCGCCATCGCGGATAGTACAATCCAAAACCTGAATCTCCGGTCGATACGTAATCCAAGGTGCGCTCATTTTATAAGTTCTAATAAATTGTCAAAGGTTGTTAGGTTGTTAGGTTGTTATGAAGGTGTTTATTGCCCAAAGGTTAGTACAAAGGGTTAGTACAAAAGTTTAGTATAAAGGTTTAGTACAAAAGTTTAGTACAAAAGTTTAGTATAAAAGTTTAGTATAAAAGTTTAGTACAAAAGTTTAGTACAAAGAGTTAATATTTCCGTTTCCCAATGAGCAGCGTTATTTTACGTTGTAAAAGTCAGTCCGTCAAGTTGAATTGACATACCGGGGTTAAGATCAAAAAACAATAATCCCACTGATAGATTACCCAAATTAAAAAAACCGGTTTATTACGGAATACAGTATAGTAACCATGATAAAGTATAACGATTCCAATAAAAATTCCGCCGAAAGATAAAGTTGGTAACCTTTATTAGCCCCCCCTTTTCGTACCTTAGATTGTAAGTGATAATATCACCGGCAAGTATCATTTTGAATGATAAACCAATTTAGATGTGTTTTTTTATTGGGTCAAGTAAAAATTTTACCAGGATTGATTCATTTTACTTTTACTTAACTATTTAAGGAGAAAACAGTTGGCAGTTAAAATTCGTATGAAAAAAATGGGACGTCTTCATCGTCCGTTTTTCCGTGTTTGTGTGATGGATGCCCGAACACCGCGTGATGGTCGGGTACTCGAAGAGGTTGGGTATTACGATCCCATGGTGCCGGAAACCGATGCTCGTGCGATTTTGAACGGTGAACGTATCAAATATTGGATTGGTGTGGGAGCGCAACCGTCCGATAAAGTTTCCGTACTCATCAAAAAATATGGTCTCAACGGAACCCACCTCGAAAACCAAAAAGCCGCCCTGGAACGACTGGCAAACCAACGACGACGTTCCACGTACACCATCAAATCACCACAACAACCATCAACACATCCACCTCCACAACCACCACAACAACAAAAGTCAAAACAAAAGAAAAAAAATACTAACAAAGCCGCTGAAACATCCCCAACAGGAACCTAAATCAATCGTAATCAATTAAACATATCAATCAGAAAATATCAATCATCCTAAAACTATTATTCGTTCTGCTTGTAATATTTCGCGTTTAACAAAATTCATGCTGCCGGTAATTTGTTTTGATGTTTTGACACTTTTCCCTAGTATTTTCGATGGATTTCTCTCGGAAAGTGTTTTGAAAAGAGCTTTGATAACACAAAAAATTGAAGTTCGGCTTCATAACATGCGGGATTGGGCAAAGGGCAGACACGCAACAATGGATGATCGTCCTTTTGGCGGCGGTCCGGGAATGTTACTCAAAGTTGATTGTGTTGCTCCCTGTGTTGAAGAAATACAGCATCGGCAAGAACCGCCGGGACGATTGTTGATGTTTACCCCGCAAGGGCGTTGTTTTAATCAGAAGTTTGCAGAGGAACTCGCAACAGAACAAAGAATTGTAATGCTTTGCGGAAGATATGAGGGGTTTGATGAACGTGTTGCAGAAATTCTTAACCCCGAAGAAGTCTCCATCGGTGATTATATCCTCAATGGAGGAGAAGTTGCGGCAATGGTAGTGATTGAAGCAGTCATGCGGTTGATTTCCGGTATTTTGGGGGACGAAAATTCCAACCGATTAGATTCCTTTTCAATCGATAACCGAATTTTAGATTGCGCTCATTACACAAGACCAAGAGAATATCGCGGTTTTTCCGTACCGGAAATATTGTTGAGCGGAAATCATGCCGAAATCGCCCAATGGCGCAAAAATAACAGTTTACAACGAACAAAAGAAAAAAGACCCGATTTATTAACACCCGATTTATTAACAACCGCTTCCAACAATTCACCGCTAAAAACAGAAACATTGTTTTCACAATTTTCAATAACCAAAGATAAAAAACAAAGTAAATAACGAATGTAATTCGTTACAAATGGAGATCAAATTTATGAGTGACCAATTGATGAGTATTGTCGAGGCACAAAGTAAAAAACCGCAATCGGAAATTTCGCTGTTTGAAATCGGCGATACGGTTAATGTGCATTGCCGTATTCTTGAGGGCGAAAAAGAACGTATTCAGATTTTCAATGGAGTCGTGATTGCCCGAAGCGGAAGCGGAACACGGGAAATGTTTACTGTCCGCAGGATTGTAGCCGGTGAAGGTGTAGAACGGAAATTCGCCCTTCATTCGCCGCGAATCGCTAAAATCGAAACGGTTCGTAGTGCAGTGGTTCATCGTGCAAAATTGTATTTCTTGCGTGATCGCGTCGGTAAGGCTGTACGACTCAAAGAACGTGCCGTCAAACGTAAAACCGAAGAAATAAAAACTGTTAAAAAAACACGGCGAGGTTCTAAAAATAAGAAAAAAGAAACAGAACCATCAACATAAATATTTTATTGAACCGGTATGATGCAGCGTTTTTTCTTTTATGCCGCGTTTTTTTGCGCGGCGGTTTTTTTGTTGTTTGTGTTGTTTTCGAATCCCGTTCAAGATGTTCATGCGGATTCGTCAACAGAACCTAATAAACATCTGCTTCGTTATCGTTTCCAAAAAGGAAATGTTCTGCGTTGGAATGTTTTACAATCGTTGAAGATTCGGACATCAGTGAGCGGAGTTGAGGAAGTTGTTGAAACGACAAGCCGATCAACAAAAGTCTGGACTGTAATTAGTGTTGATAACAAAGAAACCGCAACATTTGAATATCTTGTCGGCGATGTAAACATGCGTCAATTTCAAACAGATAAAGATGGTGCCAAAATTGCAGAGTACAACAGCCGGAAAGATAAAAATATTCCCGGTGCATTTATCAATCTTGATGGAACGATTGGTGTTCCCTTAGCACACATTTCGATTGACGTTCTTGGCAAAACATCCAAAAAACCGCTTCGAATATATTCTGGAAGTACAAGTACGGAAAATCGTATTGTGATTCCGTTACCGAAAGAACCTGTTGCTGTTGGTGATTCTTGGTCGGCGGTCATACCGGTTGAAATCAAACAGTCCAACGGTACGGTTAAAAAAATTAATGCAAGACAAGAATTTACATTGTTCCGTGTTCATTCCGGTATTGCGGTGATTAAATTTGTTACCCAAATACTGACTCCTCTAACTCCGAAAGAAGAATCGCAGATTCTTGACAAATTTTCGTCCGGTAAAATGGAACTTGACCTTGATGCCGGACATTTTATTCGTCAGGAAACCACGATTGATAAACATGTTATTGGTTTTCAGGGAGCCGGAGATAACATTCATTATCTTGCTCGTTTAACGGAATGTTGTTGCGGGTTGAACTCTTGTGAGCTCTGTTCGCCCAAAAAATGAATTGATAAAATGAATTGATAAAAGGTATGGAATGAAATTCGTCCGCAAATTTTCTCGGATTTTCGCAGATTGTTTTTTCTTCACAATCGTGTTAAATTGATAACCATTTCAAAATGTCAATATTGGATATTCCCAATTAGATATTCCGATTTTCCGTTTGAATAACCATGTTAAAGGTTTATGGAAACTTCTAAAAACCTAATGTAAAAATTTATTGTTAGAAGGAACGCGGTCGTCTCGACCGCATATTTAGGCATTTTTTGTAAAAAAACAGGGCAGGCGAGACGCCTGCGTTCCTCCTAATATTAGTTTTTAGAAGTTACCGTGTGTTGTTTCCCCCATTTCCCCCTTTCGGTCATACTCTGTATTGTCATACAATGCCATTTCAACCGGGAATATTTTTTTCTATTGTTTTATTGGTTCTTTGTTTGGGGATCAATTTAACGTATTATCCCAAAGTTCATGAGATGTTCCATGAACCCACGAAAGAGGTTGCGGCGGTATCTTCGGAGCCGCCGGTATTGAAAGAGAATAAAACCAATTCATTAGCGTTGCCGTCTTTTCCTCAAAATCAAATAAAAAAAGAAAATTCTTCGCAATCGTCTGCTCCTGTAAATTCAGTGAAAACATCGAAGGTTAATAAACCAATCCAACCTGACCCATTTCTGAAACAACCCAAAGAGAAAGAAAAAAATTCTCAAACATTTGAAAAAAAACCTGATACATTCCAGATAAAATCGAACCCCGATAAATTGAACGTAAATTTAAAAGAGTCACGAAAAGAAGAAAAAATAATACCGAAACAATCAGAACCAAAACAGCCTGAACCAAAACAATTAGAACCCAAACAGCCTGAACCAAAACAATTAGAACCGAAACAATCGGAGCCAAAACAATTAGAACCGAAACAGCCAGAGCCAAAACAATTAGAACCGAAACAATCAGAACCAAAACAATCAGAGCCAAAACAATCAGAGCCAAAACAATCAGAACCAAAACAATCAGAACCAAAACAATTAGAGTCAAAACAATCAGAGTCAAAACAGCCTGAGTCGAAACAACAGTCATTTTCTGCGTCAACCGTTTCACCATTGGCGTCTTCTAATACATCATCATTTTTACCGATAGTTCCGTCTTCGCTTGAAAAAGAATATTGGGAATCGGCGGGTCAATTCCAAAATCAGTTAGCGATTTTTGCGCCGCAAAAAACGGTTCCAGAGTTACAGTTACGAGTTCCTATTTTGAAGCCGAGTGAGCCGACGCCTGCTTATGCCAATGTGTATCGGGAACCTAAACAAGACATTCCTAAACAAGACATTCCTAAACAAGACATTCCTAAACAAGACATTTTGCCGTCTCATGACAAAACCGATCCGGTTAAAAAAAACAAACCGGAACCGCCAACATTCATTTGGGAAACAATTGACTCCGCTCTGGAACGTCCATTAATGTATGAAACTCCTTAAAATACAAAACTTCTGAGTAATTCTATCATTGAAATTTCCGTCAAAAGATGTCATTGTCTATTTTTGTCCGCAGATTGTGCAGATTTACGCAGATTTTAGTCCACCGATTTTCGCAGATATTCAATCTTCGCGGATTTTTTTTCGTAACGGTCTATTTTGACATTTTTGTTTTAATTTTTTTAACACGAAACACACGAAATTACACGAAAAACACGAAAGTTTTTTTAGATAATTTTCGTGTATTTCGTTATTTCGTGTGTTTCGTGATCTCAAAAAAATAAAAATTCCACTGATATATTACTTGTGTAAACAGTTACAAAATAATTTATGACGAATTTACATATCAATGCTTGTTGATGTTGTCTGTTTCAGGTAGAATACCGGCATTTACACTTTTACTTGTAGCTGTCTATTTTAGTTACTACTGACGAACGGTTGACAGAATAGCAGTACATGCTGAATATTGAACGGTAACTCTATACAATATGATTGTGATTATGAAAAAATCAAAACGTTGCGAATGGTGTGGTGATGATCCGATATATGTTAAGTATCACGATGAAGAATGGGGGAAACCTGTTCACGATGACCGGATTATGTTTGAATTTCTTGTCCTCGAAGGTGCTCAAGCCGGATTGAGTTGGATCACCATTTTGAAACGCCGCGAAAATTACCGCAAAGCGTTTGCAAATTTCGATCCGAAAAAAGTTGCCAAGTTCACCGAAAAAAAAGTTGAGCAATTGATGAACAATAACGGAATTATTCGAAACCGGTTGAAAATTACCGCAACAATTTCTAATGCGAAAGCTTTTCTTGCAATCCAAAAAGAATTCGGCAGTTTTAGTAATTATTTATGGAGTTTCCTACCTGACGGTAAACCAATTGTCGGGCATTGGAAATCGTGGTCGGATATTCCGGCAACAACGGAACTTTCTGACCGTATTGCTAAAGAAATGAAACATCGCGGTTTCAAATTTTTCGGTTCAACCATCTGTTATGCTCACCTTCAAGCAACCGGTTTGGTTAACGACCACATCGAAACTTGTCCGGCAAAATAATATACTTCTTGCATGCATCATTTTGGGAAATAATCAGAAAATTTTATCCGCAATTTTTAATTTAGAATTAACAGCACTCGTTTTAATATAACTGTTTATTTTGTTTCGATATCGTTTCTAATATCGGTTGACGCTCGTTTTCGGAACAATAATCGAACCGGAACTTCGTGGAACGGTAACCCGTCACGCAAAAAATTGAGAAGATAACGCTGATAAGGCATCGATACCGCATCCGGCATGTTACAAAATAATACAATAACCGGCGGCGCAATATCAACCTGAGAAGCATAATAAATTTTGACCTTGTGATGATGATACAAGGGCGGCGGATTCGTTTCCAAAGCCGCCGCAACAAGTTTGTTGAGTTGCGAAGTAGAAATTCGTAACCGTGATTGATTGAAAATCATTTGAGCATGGTTGAGCATCATTTTGATATTTTTACCCGTTTTGCCCGTAATAAACGCAATCGGAACATACGCCAAATCAGGAAAAACGTCACGTAAATAATGCCCCCATGTTTCTGTCGGCATTTGACCTACCATTGTGTCCCATTTATTCACAACAAAAATACACGGTTTCATTTCGTCCCTGATAAAACTAACCAGTTGGCGTTCCGTGGTCTGAATCCGCGAATTGGCTTCAAAAAAAAGCAAAATAACATCCGCCCGATGAATACTTTTTTCCGCACGGTTGGTACTATAAAATTGTAAATCGTTTTTAATTCCTTTTCGTCTCAAAAATCCGGGCGTGTCAATCGCAATAAATGTTTTACCGTCCATTTCAAACCGAACATCCACCGAATCCCGTGTTGTTCCCGGTACATCGCTGGCAATAACCCGTTCTTCGTTGGTTAGGGTGTTAATAAACGTACTCTTACCGGCATTACGGCGTCCGACAATCGCTAACTTCATCACCGGCTCCGCAATTTCTTCACCGGAATTATCGAATTTGTTATTTTTCTGCAATGTTTCACGGATTGTTTCCGTTAGAAAAACTCGACCGCGTTTTTGTTGCGCACTCACCGGAAGAACTCCCCAACCAAACATTTGAAATTCTTCAGCATTCCGTTCTTCGCGTTCATTATCTGCTTTATTGGCAGCCAAAAGAATTGGGCGGCTGAATTGACGGAGCCGCTCGGCAACAACCTCGTCCAACGGAACAATACCATCCCGCGCCGAAACAACAAAAAGTATCAGATCCGCAGAATAAATCGCAAACCGAATTTGATCCTCAATGTGTTCCGAAAGATCGTCCTCATCAACAATCCCCATTCCGCCGGTATCAATCAACTCAATCAATTGCGGCTGTTGACCCTCGTCATTCAAATCAAGAAGGAACGTAACCCGATCCCGTGTTACACCGGCAATCGAATCAACAATCGAAACACGTTGACCAATCAACCAATTAAAAAGACTCGATTTACCAACATTGGGACGCCCAACAATCGCTACCTTCGGAATAAACATTGTTAATCTTGTACTAAAATTTGAGTTAAAACCAATTGAAATTTACAAAAATTCCACTGAAATAATTACGAAAAATATTATGACCATGAACGGTTGCCCGCATCGTGTTACAGTAAGACGGATAGGGAAATCGGATTATTACGAAATTTATTCCAAATAAAACCGTGCGGTTTTTGCGGAGATTCGTTTTTGGCGTACAACATCTTCCAGTGATTGCGTCAATGTCCGCATTCCCGAATCATAATTGGTTTGCATTACATTATTGATCTGATGTGATTTTTCCTCGCGAATCATCGCCCTAACCGCCGAATTAACAATCAGAATTTCAGCAACCAATGATCGCCCTTCACCATTGTCCCAAGGAACCAGTTTTTGGCAGATCACATATTGTAACGTTGACGCCAGTTGAACACGGATTTGTGCCTGTTGCGCGGCAGGAAATGCACTCACAATTCGGGAAATCGTTTGAATTGCGGTTGACGTGTGTAAGGTGGCAAAAGTCAAGTGTCCTGTTTCGGAAAGTGTCAACGCAGCAGACATTGTTTCCAAATCACGCATTTCACCCACAACAATCACATCCGGGTCCTCACGCATAGAACGCCGAAGTGCTTCGGCAAAAGTTGCCGTGTCACGCCCAATTTCGCGTTGCGTTACAAACGATTTACGACTGTGATGCCGGTATTCCACCGGGTCTTCTATCGTATGGATATGACAAGCACGCTCATTGTTGATACGATTAACAATGCTCGCAATTGTTGTCGATTTACCGCTGCTGGTCGCACCTGTTACAAGAATGAGTCCGTGATGCAATTGGCAAATATGCTCCAGAACATTCATCGGTAATCCCAATTCCTTAAACTCAAAAAAACGGTTCGGCAATAAACGAAGTGCCACAGCAAACGTTCCTTGTTGCCGATAAGCGTTGATACGAATCCGGTGACCGCCTTCGAGTTCAAAGGCTGCATCGAGTTCGCCGGTTTTCTGTAACTCCTGCAACGCCGTTTGATCAACCAGTTGCGAAATAATCGAAAACGTTTTTTCATCCGTCAATACAGAATGATTTTTCAACGGAATCAACTTGCCGTGAATCCGAATCATCGGCGGATTCTCCACCGCCAAATGTAAATCGGAACCGTTTTCCGCAATTAACCGTTTTAATAATTCGTGCGTTTCATTGTTCATTGTCTTAACATTACATGCGTAACCGTCTATCGCCAATCTAATATCACAGAGGTTTGTAAAATTTTAGACAGATAAGACCGTGTGAATGATCATTTTTGTAATTATTTCGTTTTCGATGTTTTCAACGGGTTGTGTTTTATTTTCACAAGGTAAGACCCAACACGATAATGTCCAGCCAGGTAACAGGGAATTGAGTAAGATTGCCCGTCGAAAGTATCGCATAGTATCTGTTTCAATTTCAAAAAGACGGTGATACGTGTTGTTGGTATTTTTTTTCTGAAGGATTTGCCGGACAATTTGCCGCATTTTTTTGATTAGTTTTTTATCGCGATCATCGCATCCTTGTAGTCTGTCGATCAACCAGCGGCGAACAGACCACGAAGAAACTAACCGAATACATCCATTAATACGAGTTTCCATAACACGATATACTATTCATACTTGAAAATTCGGTATTTGTTTTAAACAAAAGTCGCCCTGAAAGGGCAATAGTATTATAGCCCGCCCCAGCGGGGCGGGTTTAAGCCCCCAACGCCCTGAAAGGGCAACGGGAAGATGATTAAATAACGAATCGTGTAAAATTTCTTATCGCCCTTTCAGGGCTTGTTAATTAGGGGTGATTTGTTACCCACCCCTGTGGGGTGGGCTATAATACTAACGCCCTTTCAGGGCTACGATGGTTGTTATCTACAATAATTCCACTGATATATTACAGTTTTTCTTGTAGTTTGTCTCTTTCGGCAATAACTCTTTGCATTTCTTTTTCCCACTTTTGCCGTGAATATTGGTAAAAAAATTCACGATGCCTGAAATCGAAAAATTGTAAGTTGTTTGTTAATCGAAAGTGGTTGATCAACAGACCGTTAGCATTACATGCGTCCCGGCGCAAGTCCTTTGGCAACAGGAACAGGTTTGAAGGGTGCATATTGACGCATGACCGATACCAAATCATCATACATCCGTTGCGACCGTTCCGCAAGTACCTGATTACCGCTCCGCCGATAAAGACATGACGCAAACTGATACATCGGCATGGCGTATTCCGGTTTATCGTTCTTCAAATAAGCACAACCCAGATTCGCAATCGCCGCCGGTAGCCATGAATCCGGTTCAAATACAGTATCAGAATCAGAACCGGAATGAACCTGATCACGAAGAGACTCCAAATCAAGAGAACCAACCGCAAATTCAAGATACAATTCCGCCTCCTTGTAACGCCCAATATGAAGCAGAATTTCTCCCGCAAGAGCAAGTTTTTTCATGTTGCTTTCTGTAACAACATCAAGCGAAAGCGGCTCCAAAATTTCTAAGGCCGCCGGAAATTTTTTGACACTAATCAGACATTCGGCGGCTCCAATTTTAGCCGAATCAATCTCATTTTTGTTACTACTGCAAGAGATCACCTCCCGATAAGCAATCACAGCAGCAAGATAATCACCCGACTTCTGGAGCAACAACGCACGCTCCAACTTATTCATCGGTGTTGATGTTTCCACACTGACCGTTTTGTGTTTCTTAAAAAACGGTCGATGAACCTGACAACCAATATCGGTAAACAATAAACCAATAACAAAAAAACATAAAATTCGTTTGAATATTTTCATGGACATGATGGACAGGTTGAATGTTTTCTTGACGTAATTATTTTGACAGGATTAACAGAATTGACGTGATTTTGTTTTGAAAATTATTTGTTCTCATAATATGCCGTGTTTTTGATCTATCTTAAATGACGATATACAAAATAAACTCAAGGCTGGCGATCCTTTCTCCTGAAAAGTCTCTATTTCCGAAAACTAATTGTTAACATAAATCTGATTCCTGATATGTTTCGACAAAACGTTGTTACTCAAATTTCTGAAATAATCAGCAAATTTCAAATTATTTTTAATTGGAACCAAAAGTGGTTCTATTGTTATATTCTGCGTTTTAATTCACTGGCATAATTTTTACCAACGGTATTGCGGTGTTCCTGAAGCCAATCGGTGAACCGTGTAGAACCTGTAGGCGGTGTATTAACATAAAGGAGATTCTGTCGAAGTCCCATAATTTCCGTTTTCGTAATCACCACATCACCGGTAAAAAATCCGAGTATTTTACCAACCGCAAGACCCAACTCATTCGGAATCGGGATAATGATACGTTTTTTTCCAAGAATAATTTGTGAAATTATCTCGACCAATTCTCGATACGTAAATGTTTCCGGCCCGATGGCATTGATGATGATTTGTTGATCGGTTTGCATTCCCTGCTCCACTATCAATGCGGCAAAATCATCGACGAAAATCGGTTGAAGCCGATATTGACCATCTCCGAATACACCGAATATCGGAAAACGCCGAAGCAACCAGGCAATGTTGTTGATAAGAATATCTTCGTTACCGAACAAAACAGTGGGACGGAGAATAGAGTGTGCAATTCCCGATTCTTGTAACGATGTTTCAAGAATTGCTTTTCCCGAAAAATATTCAAGCGGTGAATCTTTTGACGGGTTGGTGATGCTCGTGTGGACAATCCGCCGAACACCAGACTCTTTTGCCGCCGTAAACAATTTTTTAGTATTTTCCACTGCAACAGAATGTTTGAAATTTCGATGATTAAATCGTACCCAATAAGTATTGTACAGAACAGAAACTCCCGCCAATGATTTTTGTAATTGTAATGGATTGTCGAATGTCAAAGGAAATGTTTCAATTTTACCGTGAAATTCATTCTGTTTATCAGTTGAGTTGGTTAATGTACGAACTGTTTTTCCCTGGGTGAGAAGTCGTTTTGCAATGTATCTGCCGGAATAGCCGAATGCTCCGGTAACTGCGTGAATTTCTGTTTGTGCTGTAGTTTCATGCAAAAATGTTGACATTGCCAGACCTTTTTTTGATACTCAATCTAAAAATCCTCTTTTACCAAACACAAATTTGTTTTTAAAAATTTTTGTTAAAAGATTACTTGTTCCATTAGTCCTTATCATCCCTAATGTCCCTATTTAGTAACACGTTCCGTGATGGGATATAAATTTTATTTTGTTGATCCTGTTGACGAAGTGGACCAGGGAGCGGCTTGATGTTTTAGGGACTGAAACGCTTCTTTGGGAACATCATAAATTCGTTCATTGACCACATTGAAACTTCCTTCTCCAATTCGTAACGGCGGGATCATTCCGTGGGCGCTTGGGTGTTCGCTCAGGCGTTTGAGAAACTGTTGAGTGGTTTGTCCGGTTTCGCCCGGAGCCAGTAACACAAAGGGGCGTACAAGAATTAGTAATTCATGCCGTTCTCTGTTTTTGAATGTTGTTTTGAAGGCTGTTCCGACGTATGGAATTTTCATTAAACCGGGGACACCAATATCACGATGTTGGACTTCTTCCCGAATTAACCCGCCGATAGCACTTACTTGTCCGTCGGCGGCGACAACCGTTGTTGTTACGGTACGGGTATCAATATCTCTTGAGAAAAAACTCATATTCCGACCACCGAGTGAGGAACTGGAAGTATCCGTACCGAAAACAATTTCTTGTGTTTCACCGACTTGGGAATCTTCCTGAACAATTCGGATTGTTGTTGACCGGTCAGCGTGAATTCGCGGCGTGATTAAAAGCGTTGTTCCGATATTCATTCGTTCCGCTTCGGGGTCATACGAAGTATCGACAACAGGGTTATCTCCGGTTGTGGTCGTTTTACTTACAGAAACTGCCGTCAAAACAGTTGTTTCTTTTCCAATAAATATTCGTGATGCTTCGTTGTCGGCAACACAAAGATTTGGAGTTGCCAGACTGATAACCCGTCCGCTGTCCTGCATTGCCTGTATTCGTGCAAGAATATTATCGGAAACAGTTTGTAACACAATGGCTTTCGGATCAAGTCCTGCTCCGCTTGGAACCAAGGATGCGCCGGGATTCAAAATTTCTGTGAATGTCGAACCGTAACTGTCTTCCAAAATACCGGTAGAACGTCCGCCTGAAATATGACCGCCTTTGAAAAGCCAATCCAAACCAAACGATTCATCATCCGTCAACCGAAGATCAAGCACTTTCACTTCCAGAAGAACTTGCGGTTGTGGTTTGTCCAGTTGGGCAATCAGTTTGGCAATTTCTTCAACCGCCTCAGGATCAGAGGAACGAATCATTAAATCGTTGGTTCCGCGAAATGCCGAAAGATAAATGATTCCCGGTTCACCGATTTTCATTTCCTCATCGCTAGTCAATTGGGCAATCAGTTTTTCTGATTCAATTTCCGGTACAATATCTTCGACAATTTTATTCGCACTGAGCGGGTCAAGATTTTGACGCGATTGTTGCCGGTTTGAACGTGAAGATCTGATACGATTTGTTCCGTAACCTGTTCCGCTGTAAGATGTTGTTGAACGATTTGTGTTTTGCTGCATGGATTGCACGCGGTCGCTTAAACTTTCCATTCGTTCCAAAGCCCGTTCCATATCTTCGATGGGATCGTTGTAATATTCATCGGGCGGAGTCCAAACGACACGGTTTTTGAAAAGACGTTGAATCGAATCCCCAACCGCACGGGCATCGGGATATAATAATGTAACAACTTTCACCGTATCGTGACTGTGTGCCAGCAATCCTTTTCGATATTCCTCAACGGTCATAATACTGATAATACCGTTGGAATCTTTTCTGTACCATAAATTATTTGCCTGACAAATGGCACGAATTGCATCTTCACCGCTTATTTGTTCAAAATAGGTATTGATGGGTATGGCGGACGCCTGACGGCTGACAACAATTTTCCACGCCGCTCCTTGACTCAATAATCGTGCAAATTCGAGCAAGGTCATTTCCTTAATATTGAGAATATCAATATCAACATAATCCGTATTATTTGTTTTTCTTGTTTCGGATATTTTTGTATTTTCCGGCGAAGTTACGGATTGTTGCGGTAATACCGGATAAGGCGGAGCAAGAATTGGTTCTTGTGCCAAAATTCCTGTTCCAACAAGAAACGATATTACAATAAAAAAGCGGATCAAATGAAAGTAAAACATGTCTGTTAATTATCGTATAATATGTTTGTCGGCAATATTACTGCGTGAACGAACTTCCACATGTTGCGGAGTAATTTTTTCGACAACAAGGAATAAAATTTCCGCAACATCTGTTTCGCGTGATGGCGTTGTTCTTCGATTGGGCAACAAATTACTCGGAATTTCAATAATATCACCCTCACGAATGTAATAAATTTCCGAAATACGTTGATTACCGGTTCGGGGCAACCGAATGGCCGCAATAGATTTTTGATCTCTTAGCATCAAAATTCCAATAACCTGAATACCGGACGGTAATGAAGAAATATTTCGCGGAATAAGTCCCTCGCCATCCGGCAATCGATATTGAAACGGATTATTGATAACCGGTTCGGAATTTATTGGTTCCAGCTCTGGCGGAATTGCATTGGTTGGAGTTGGGGTTATTGGGGTTGGATTTGTTGGTGCCGTGGGAACTTGCGGATCAGGTTGGGGCATTTCGGTTGACGGTAACGCACGCGGGAGTTGGGGCGATATTTGAACGGAATCAAATTTGGAATTTACATTTTGTGAAACCGATGAAGTTGTTCCGCCAGTTGTTCCGTCAAACGGCAATGATTCTTGCATTGCGGCGGGAACAATATACCGAAGACGCGGACGAACATTATTATCAGAATGATCAGACAGAATCAAGCGAACCGGTTCGGAAGCCGTAACCAAAAAAGTTGGGCAAACGGCGAAAACACCAACACCAACAAGGAGAACAATAACGTATCGAAGGTATCCAAGCACCGCATCACTCCTTACACGGTTAATCCGGCAAACCCGAAATTGACATTCCTCAAACGGATTTTTGCGATTACCCGTACAATCAAAGGCTTACCTGAAGCAGGGCCCTCCCCTCATTTCAACAGGAAATTGACTAGTTAAAATACTCAAACAAGTAATCTAAAACTTGTTATAATTAAAATTATCGGTACAATCACTAAAAAAATACGATAATTTTTTCTAGCAGGAATAATCGGTAAAGTTTTTCCAAATTCTTTGATTTCTATTGTTATACAATTAGAAAATTAGAATTGGGCGTGAACGGCTGCGATTTATTTTCGCAATACATCGGCAAGAATATCAAGACCTTCTCGTACAAGCTGTTCATTGATATTCATTGCAGGAAGCAGCCGGAGGATATTGTTATGTGTACAATTAATCAGGAGACCGTGATCCATACAGGCTTTAACAAACGGTGTTCCTTCCACCGCCAATTCGACACCGATCATCACTCCCGCACCGCGAACTTCCTGAATCACATCTGCATCCTTAGCAAGATCATTTAATTCGGAACGAAAGATATTGCCGATTTTTTTAGCTTTTTCGAGTAATCCTTCAGCTTCGATCATTTCAATAGCGGCAATACCGGCAGCAGCGGCAATTGAATTACCGCCGTAAGTTGCAGCGTGCATTCCGGGACGAAGGCTTGACGCAATTTCCTTTTTGGCAAGTAAAGCTGCTCCGGCAAGACTTCCCGAAACAGCTTTCGCAAGAGTCATTAGATCAGGTTCCACTCCAAAATATTGGTACGCAAACCAATCACCGGTTCGACCGCAACCGGTTTGTACTTCATCGAAAACAAGCAGCAATTTATTTTCATCACAAATTTTTCGTAACCCTTGCAAAAAACCTTCAGGCGGCATCCGAACACCGCCTTCACCCTGAATTGGTTCAATCATAATTGCTGCGGTTTCATTATCGATTGCTTCTTCTACTGCTTTTAGGTCGCCGTAAGGAACGTAAGTAAATCCGGCAAGCAATGGTCCAAGACCTTCATGATATTTGGGTTGTGCTGTTGCGGAGATAGCTCCCATTGTTCTGCCGTGAAAACTTCCCTGAAACGTGATAATTTTATAACGTTCTTTTGGGGAATGTAACCGGATAAGTTTAATGGCGGCTTCGTTAGCTTCGGCTCCGCTATTACAAAAAAACGCTTGTCCGCCAAAACTTCGCTCTGACAAGAGTTTTGCCCATTGCCCTTGTAGTTCGGTGTACCACGTATTCGGAACATGAATTAGTTTGGCAACTTGTTTCTGAACCGCCTCAACAACCGGTTGAGGGCAATGCCCCAAAAGTCCGCAACCCCAACCAGGAAAAAAATCAATATATCGCCGACCTTCCGCATCCCAAACTTCAGAACCTTCTCCGCGAACCAAAGATACCGGATAACGTGTGTAATTACCAATAACATATTTGTTAAACAACAAAATTGTTTCCTGAGAACTAAGCATAGTTATATCAAAAAGTTAATTAAAAAATAAAGTTAATAAATTAAATGTTTCACAATATAATCATTGTATTTTAAAATTCGGTTTTATAAGAGTAGAATTTTTGTATTCTTTATTTAAAAATCCTGTAAATTCTGTTTATCCCGTTCCAATCCGTTGATCTTGTCCAAAAACGAAAACCCAATGGGCAAGTGTGAGGAGTATATTCGTACTGATTAGTCCTCAAATTCTGGAATAATCAGATAATTACGAAAAACATAAGCAACATATTTTATTCAATATTTTTGTTTAGTCAAGAGCCGATGTCGGTATGATTGTGTAAGTCTTTTTTTAGTTTGTGAAAAAGTATCATACCTTGTTTTTTAGATCAACGGTCAAGTAATTTACAATTCTTCCGCTGAATAATTACAAAAATTCTATAAATTCTGTTTATCTTGGCAAAAAATGAAAACCGAATTGTCAGGTGTGAAGAGTATAATAAAATAAACAATTACGTTTTATTGTACGGATTGTATTTGAAAAAAATAAAAAATAAGTAATATATCAGTGGAATTTTCGTTAAAAGATAAACATAAGGTAGGCAACCCTTCAGCGAAAGGCCGTCTACCTTTTAATCTGGACGGCTGCAAATTTCAAACATTCAAAAAAACAACCAATTGATAACAGGATAGAGTATAATAATTTTTTTGTCCGGTTTTATCTCCTTTATATCAACCGGTTTACTTTTCCAAATGATTTTATTGGCGGCATTCAATTTCATGAAACGCATAGTTCCCGTACCAATAATATAAGAATTACCGGTATATTGTTC
>JAITIZ010000387.1 GCA_031279215.1 Planctomycetaceae bacterium | reverse complement strand
TGTAAAAATTTATTGTTAGAAGGAACGCGGTCGTCTCGACCGCATTTTTAGGAGTTTTTTGTAAAAAAACAGGGCAGGCGAGACGCCTGCGTTCCTCCTAATATTAGTTTTTAGAAGTTGCCATTTATTACACGGTGAAATTCGGTTTTATAAGAACAGAATTTTTGCGTCTTTTATTTACAAATCCTATCAATTCTGTTGATCCTGTTACAATTTGTTGATCCTGTCAAAACACGAACACCGAATAGTTAAGTGTGATGAGGATATTACCAAAATTTTCGCCGCACAAATATATTATCCATTAACATCAATTCAAACATTACTCTTTCACCCAACCTTCGATATAACGGGCGAGTTGGTGAATATCGCTGCCGACGGAAATGGGACGTTCATAAGCGCGGAGTCGGTTCATATCGATCAATTCCTCAAAAGCCGGATAGGTAATATTCATTGTACTACCGACGGAAATCATAACCCCGTTTTTGTCAAGTTCCGCAAGAGCTTTGTAACCGCCCACGCCAATTTGACTTCCCAGAATCACATCATACGCTGTTGGTTGATTACAACGAATTTCATAACCGAATTGTAATCCTACCATTTTTTTTGATTTACCGGTTCGTTTTTTGTATTCTTCGGTGATTAAACGTCCTAAACGGCTGCTGTATTTGAGTTGTGATACGGGAAAATGACCGAAGGTATCGGGTTTTAGTGATTTATATTCATCGTCGGAGCAACACATTTTGATTTCCGAGAGTGGGAGATATTCTGCGAGTCCTTCAGAAACAACAGCAATAAAAGCGGTTTTACCTTCTGCTTCGCGAGCTTGAATCACATCGACACACCGATCCACTACTTTTTGAACATCAAAAATTTGCCGTAAAATTGGATTTCCGTTTTCATCGGTCATAATATTCCCTGTTTCGGGTTCAACAGTGGGTTCGGTGGCGTACCAATTTTGATGAATATCTTCGAGTCCGATTACTAAACTGGCTTCACCGGCGATAGATGCTCCATAAGCCAACCATGCTGCTTTACGCCCCATAACTTGGGCAATATAACCGGTTTCGGTGGCTTCGGAATCTGCCAAAAGATTACGAATTTCATGGGACAACATTTCGACCGCCGTAAAATAACCAAACGTAAAATCAATTCCCTTATAATCGTTATCAATTGTTTTTGGTAAATGAATTATTTTGATTCGTTTTTGGTGATCGGGCAACGAATCCATAACGAGTTTGAATTTTGCGGCGGTTGTCAATGTATCGTCGCCGCCGATTGAAATTAGAGCGTCAATATTGAGAGAAGAGAGGGCGTTATAAACTGTTTGAAGCGGGGCGATTTTTGGGGGGTCTTTCAAATCCAACGGATTTTTGAGTAATTTACCTGGGTTGGTGCGTGCAGTACCGATAATAATACCGCGTGAAGTACGTAATCCTTCTTCAATTTTTTTATCGAGTCGAATGTAATGGGTTCCTTCTTCGAGTTTGGCTCCATCTTTATAATTGGCGAGATGAACGTAACCGTTTTTCATACCGTAAACTTCGATTCCGGCACGGGCAAAACAAAGTGCGGCACTACCAATTACGGAATTTGCTGTTGGAGCAGGTCCGCCGGAAAAAAGAATCGCTACTTTTTTAATATCTGTTTTAGGTGGTTTGGGACTGACCAGATTGCTCATAAATTGTTGTTCTGAAAACTGGGGTGATTGATGCAACTTCGGGCGTAACAACACCCGTCAGGGAAACAAAATTCCCAAAAAGCATAGTTATTATACCAAACCCAATAACAACGTAAAGAGAGTAGTGGATAGTTGATAGTTGAGAGTGGAGAGTTGAGAGTGGATAGTGCCGCAAGCGGATTTATAACCGTTTAGGTAGTAATCCGCTTGCGGCACTCTCCACTATCAACTCTCAACTACTCTCTCGCCCTTGCAGGGCTTTGGGAAAATGGGGGAGTTCCTGATCCGGCGGTTGCGCTTCGCTTGACCGCCGGTTATGCAGTTCACACCCCTAGCGGAGTTAAGAGCAAAAAACAAAAATTTCACGGATATATTACAAAAAATAAAAATTCCGCCAAAATATTTATGAAAAAATTGTTGTCCGTCCTTGCCATCTGCTTTGCGTGCGTTAAAATAAACGAAATTTGTAATTATTCCGCCATTTGATTGTTGGTTCATTGTTCACGCCTATTGACTTGGTAAACAGCCTTCCGGTTGGACAACCTTGGGGTTATTCGCATGAACAGTTAAAAAATTGCCCAATTTCAACCCGATGGCTGAATAGTACTGAAGTTTCATTAATTTTTTTTCACCATTTATGGAGAATACTCAAATGGCTAACACTGAATCGAAAACGACCGATGTCAAAAAACCGCTCACCAAAAACCAAATGATCACCAATATTGCCGAAACGACAGGATTGGCAAAAAAGGATGTTCAATCCATGTTCGACGCTCTGACCGACGAGATTAAAAAGAGTCTCGCTAAAAAGGGTGCCGGTTCATTTGTTTTACCGGGTTTGCTCAAAATTGACAAGAAACAGGTCAAAGCCCAACCCGCCAAAAAGAACGTGCCGAACCCGCTCCGCCCTGGAGAGTTCATCAACAAACCCGCTAAACCCGCCCATCTCAAAGTACGTGTAAGACCCCTAAAAGCACTCAAAGAAATGGTCAAATAAATCCGACCATCAATTGTTCTCACGTACCGGCCAAACCGGTACGGAGTTCAATATTTCTATGGGAAGTCTGAACTGTGATTTTTGTGATATTTCAGCAGAATTTTCGTAAATTTGTTTACGGCCAAAAATTAAAAACTAGGTAATGTTTTGCCGATACATCACACCGGTAACCGCTGATTTTGAATCAGGTTAACGATGGTAATTGATGTTACATGACATTTTGTGTTTTTAATTCCGTCCGTAAACAGAATTAAATTCGGTTGTCTTTGGATTACCTGATGGGGCAAAAATTTTTCGCTGAAATATTACAAAAATTTTATTTGTTTATTGGCTTTGTTTTCTAAACATTATGGAGATTATACGACAACGTGCTTATGCCCGTGCCGGATTGATTGGTAATCCGTCTGATGGTTATCATGGCAAAACGATTGCTGTGATTGTTAAAAATTTTTGGGCTCAGGTAACACTTTACGAATGGGATCGGCTTGAAATTGTTCCCAGCCTAAACGATGAAAGTATTTTTCATTCTATTCATGATTTGGCAAAAGATGTTCGGTTGCACGGTTATTACGGCGGTATCCGACTCGTGAAAGCAGCAATCAACGGCTTCGCCGAATATTGTACACAACGCGGTTTGTCATTACATGACCGGAATTTTTCCATCCGCTACGAAACAACAATTCCGCGTCAGGTCGGTATGGCGGGTTCCAGCGCAATTGTTGTTGCGACATTGCGTGCGCTGACGGATTTTTACGGTATTGTTATTCCGAAACCGATTTTACCATCATTGGTGTTATCGATTGAGCGTGATCAACTTGGTATTATGGCGGGACTTCAGGATCGTGTTGCTCAGGTTTACGAAGGTTGTGTTTATATGAATTTTGCCGAAGAAGTTATGAAAACAGAAGACGGTTTTGTTTACGGTGACTATGAAATTATTCCTACCGAGTTACTCCCGCCGCTTTATCTTTCGTATTCAACAGAGTTTGGTGAACCAACGGAAATCTTTCATAATAATTTACGGTTTCGATATGATCAGGGTGATTCGGCAGTGGTTCATGCCATGAAAACATTTGCCGATTTAACCGGTCAGGTACGCGAATTACTGTTCAGTAAAAAAACGGAACAATTAAGCTGTTTGCTCGATCAAAATTTTGATCTTCGCCGTTCCATTTGTCAACTACCCAAAGAACATATTTTAATGATTGAGACGGCACGTTCTTGTGGTTGTTCGGCAAAATTTGCCGGAAGCGGCGGCGCAATTGTCGGAACCTATCCCAATAACGAAACTTTTATCCAACTCCAAACCAAACTAAAAAAAATCGGATGCAACACTATTAAACCTATCATACAATAAATATAAACTTCGTAACAACCCATTCAAAATCGGCAATTAAAATCGGTCATATTTCTGTGAAATTTTTAAAAATTCCCGAAAAGGAATTTTTTTTGTGAATGGTTACTTCCTTGTATGGTTTAGTTTGTTATAATTTCCACAATTGTTGAAATTGTTTTGGGCATATACTTTAGAATTATAAAAATTATGGGAAAAAACAAACCTAAAGTGAAGTCAGCGCGTTGGCATGCTTCACAAGAGTCGGACGAACTTATTTTTGCAGTTTGTGATCGTTATTTTTTTCAGTTAGGAAAATCCGCACAAACCTCCGAAGGTGAAGAACGTCAACGAGGAGCCGCTGCTTCTGTTGCCGAATGGATACAAAAGGAAAAAAATCGAACCGATATTACAAGAGAAAAAATTTATCCTCTTTTTTGGGAAGCCTGTCACCGCGGGTTTCTCCTGCTGCAACCGCCAATTGAACAAAATCTGAAAAAACAGTTGGAGAAATATTATGCTTTGGAAAATCATCCGGGTGAAATTACGGTAGTTAATGTTCGCGGTGATTCGGCGGCGAAACATGTTACATCAACGGCAGCCGATTTGATTGTTGGTTTAATTGACCGTGTCTGGAAAGAAAAAAAAGAAAAATATCCCAATAACCCCCAATTACAAGCTGTTCATCTTGGAATGGGAGCTGGTTATGCTGCGATGCTTGTTGCCAAACGTCTTGCGATGAAAATCCATTCTGGTGAAGATGTTCCGCAACTTGTTCTACATGCTATTTCGTCTGGAGGTTTCCTTCCGCACGAACCACATAAAGCTCCCTCAACTTATTTCACCTATTTTGACCCGTCCCTGACAAATATTAAATATGTCGCTCTCTTTTCAGCAACTGTTGTTGACCACGACGATTACGAAAATCTAAAAAATAATCCCGGAATTCGTTTCTCGTTTGAACAAAAAGATGATATTGATATAATTGTTACATCGTTAGCGGCTGCTGATCATGAACATGGTCTTTTAGTTCAATATTTAACTCATTTGGTTGATCAAAAACTCTTGCCTCTCAATTTGTTAGAAAAAATGCGGAATGCTGGTTGGGTTGGTGATGTTCAGTTTCGCCCGTATTCGGTCAAGGGACCATTGACTGATATTTCTCCGATTCGTGCAGTAACATTGTTTGAGCTTAATGAATTGGTTGAATTAGCCCAAAATCCTCATAATGGTAAATTTGTTGTTCTGGTTGCTGGTCCGTGCGGTGAATGCGGCGCATCCAAAAAACACGCTCTCAAACCGCTCATCGCTAACGAAAATCTACGCCTCTGGACACATCTGGTTACAGACGCCAAAACAGCAAGAGAATTGTTAGAATAAACGTAACTATTCAGTAACGTGTAACATGAGTCAAGAATTTTTAATTCAAAATAAACAGTACCCGTTTTAAAGTAACTGTCTATTTGTAATTATACTCTATCCTGTTATCAATTGGTTGTTTTTTGAATGTTTGAAATTTGTAGTGGTTCCGATTTAAGAGGTAGGCGACCGTAGGTGAAAGTCTTTCGCTGAAGGGTTTTCACCTACGGTTGCCTACCTTCCGAAAATGTAATGGCAATATAAAAACAACCAATTGATAACAGGATAGAGTATAATATGATAGTAATGAAACACCATTTTAAGTTTCTGCACTTGCTTCAATCTATTCGAGGTCAGGTAACTATTAGTTGTAAAGAGGATAGTATTCCACACCTTACGGCATATTTATTTCTTTTGCTTCACTTGAAGTATCATATTAGTGTTACATATTCTTGTCCAACAATTGTTCAAGCCCGTCAAGTAGCCACAAAAGGTAAAAAAGGTATCAAATCCAACCGAAGACAAATTTATTGAATTATGCAATAATAATGATTACGTCTTTATAATCTCACATGGAGGACAAAATTTTTCTGACACGTATACTGGTTTTGCTTTAGGTGGGATTCATGGGCATCCTAATCCCGCCGCAATAACTTCTTCAGAATTGGAAAACGAAATTACCAATAGGAATGTTATTGTTGTTGCTGCTTGTTGCCATGCCACATCTCAAAACGGTATTATGGCTTCGGCAATAAATGGAAAGTATTTGATTGGCATGAGTAAATCCATCAATTCAGCAGAGGCTCTTTCGGTGTTATTCTACGGAATAGAAATATTTAACAATAATGGACAAATTAATGACGAGATTAAAGCGGCCTATCCTAATATTGATATTCTAAAGTAAGCATAGATTACATACAATTTACCTCTGCATAAAAATTGGTTTATAACAATACTATGTGAATCGAAAAAAATTAAGAAAAGATTGGTAAAAAATAAAATTTTTATCAAAAAATATTTTTTGCTAACAATGATTTTTATTTCTCAAGTTTTTCCTACAAACTGACGAAAAGAATGATTCAAAATTGTCTGTCTCAAACTATCTCTGTCTCAAACTATCATTTACCGAACATAAAGAGTTTCATCTTTAATTTGAAAGTCTAATTTCAAAGGGCGAAGAATTGCCCGAAATAATTGGGCAACAGTTACGTTTTTTACTTCGAATGAAATGCGGTTATCCGGTTGTACGCCTTTGTCGGCAAGCGATTTTTCATTAATGTCCAATCTCAGATGAAGCCGTTCCGCAAGCGATTGTAACAGTATGTCAAGCCGCAGGTTTTCAACTTTAAGTGTGAAACGCCGTTGAGCAAGCGGAATTTTGGGAACATTTTGTGTGTCAGGTATTTTCTGTACTTTTTGAGCTTCTTGAATTTTTTGTTCGTGAATATTCTGAATATCGTGAATATTCTGAATATTCTGTTCTGTATTTTCAAAAAGATTTTCCGTGTTTGCGGGTGAAGACGGTAATAAGTTCAATTGTGATAACGGAACAATAACCAAGATTTCACCGTCATTTTCAATTTCAAAAGTCATCTCAAAACCAATCAGCAATACAGTTAATAATTCGTTCAATGAAAGATAATTGAGTGATTTTTCGTCCCATAAATCATGCGGTAATATCTCAAGATTTTTCCAATGGAAATTATTTTGCAACGCTAATTTTTGCAAAATTTCTTTTGGTTCGGAAAGAAACGGAATTGGGAGTGTTTTTTTACGGCGAAATATGGTATTACGGCGCGGTGTTAATTTTTCCAGTCGGCGTTGTTGGTCTGAAAGTAAGACCGGTAATATTGTTGCAGATTCCTTCGTACCAAAATAAACGGTTGATTCAAATAAAACACAACCGTAATCAAGTGATATAGCTAATTGTTGTAATATTTTTCCTAAAGGTTGTCCGGTTGATTCAAAATGGATTGGAGTGGACGGATCAAGACGCCGATCAATAAAAAGTCCTATTTTTTGTGTTTCCGCCAAGCGTTTCAATGATTCGGCAAGCGGTGTTTCCTGCCATTGGACACTGACAGTTGTTTTCCAGACCTCGTTTGAAGCCGCCCCCAATTCGCTAACTCCAAACATTCCCAACAAAATAATAAAAAATAATCTCAATAAATAAATCATTGTAATATTATCAAAGTTTTTTTCAAAGTTTCAAGGGGGTTTTGGTCAGTCTGAATTGGTGTCGATTTTTGATGCAGCCCAATTCAACCGTCCCGAAATTCCTGCCTGAACAAACAACTTTATCAACCATACCACAAAAAAAGCACAATGATAATTGTATAAAAATATAACACGATCATTGTGCGCACTTGCGGAACTACTTGACGAGTTTAGAATATTTATTAGACAAATATAGGGTTAAAATGGAAAAATAAAAACACTACTGAATAATTACAGGCAACTTCTAAAAACTAATATTAGGAGGAACGCAGGCGTCTCGCCTGCCCTGTTTTTTTACAAAAAAACTCCTAAAAATGCAGTCGAGACGACCGCGTTCCTTCTAACAATAAATTTTTACATTAGGTTTTTAGAAGTTCCCTACCGGTAATTACCCCAAAAAATTCCGAAAGAAGTCAAAAAATTTTTTTTGACTTCTTTTAATTTTTCGGTAGGCTTGTAAAATAATCATTCTGTATCGTTTTGTGCGAGATTGACTTTTTCATGATACATTTCGGAAATTGTTAATATTTTCGCTTTTTGAGTTTTTTCTTCCCCTAATTATTACAAGGATCATTAAATGAACAGAATATCAATTGTTGCCTTACTTGCTGTTTTGATTATTATTGCTTCCGGTAGCGAATGTCGTGAATCGTCAAAACCGTTACCGCCGCCGTTGCCTACTTCTCCGGTGCCGCCGGGAACAACTTCCCCGACGACAACTCCTGAAACTCCGACAACAGAAACATCGTTTGTTCCGGTTCCTGTTTCGGTAACGGCAACTGCCGAACCCAAAACCAATCAGGAAATTTCCACACGAAAACGTGAAAATCTCAAAAATCCGTTTTTCAAATCGTCTTTGGAATTTCTCAAAGAATCGGTTCCGGTTGACGATGCCAACGCCCAATCAGAATCCGAAATGAAACCATATTCCGAAAAAATTATTGGTTCCGATCAAATATTCAAGATGATTCCTATTAAAGGCGGAAAATTCTTGATGGGTAGTCCCGAAAATGAAACGGGACACCGTGATGACGAAAGTCCACAACACGAAGTCGAACTCAAACCGTTTTGGATCGCAGAACACGAAACAACATGGAAAGAATTTGAACAGTTCGCTCTTAAAATTTTGCGTGATAGCCGAAAAGATAAGTCCAGTCTTACAGAGCGGGAACGATTAGCCGATGCTCTTGCGTCGCCGACTCCGCCTTATGATATTAGCTCTATCAGTCATGATAACGCCGGAAAAATCGGTTATCCCGCCAGCGGAATGACAGTGTATGCCGCCCAACTTTATTGCCGATGGCTAACAATGATTACCGGACGTTATTATCGTCTTCCAACAGAAGCCGAATGGGAATATGCTTGCCGAGCTGGTTCGACAACCGCTTATTCTTTTGGTGATGACGAAAGTAAACTCGGTGATTATGCGTGGTTTTTCGACAATAGCGATGGTTCTTCCAAGAAAATTATGACGAAAAAACCGAATGCGTGGGGACTTTACGATATGCACGGTAATTTGTCCGAATGGGTTCTCGAACAGTATGACGTAAAAACGTATGCTAACCGAAAACCCAATTCTTATGGAATTCCGGTTAAACCGCCCAAAGGAGAAGGTTTTGGTCAGATTGCACGCGGCGGAAATTGTGAAGACGATGAAGCTGCCAACCTTCGTTCTGCACGGCGGCTTTATTCAGAAACGACTTGGAAACAACAAGACCCGCAATTCCCGCAAAGTATTTGGTGGGTTACCGATGCGGCTTATGTCGGTTTTCGTGTGGTCAGACCGCTCGAACCGCCAAAAACAGAAGAAGAAGCCAAACAATATGAACCTTCTCCTTCCATTTGGATTGACTACTCCGAATTAAACCAACGGGATTGATTACAACAAAATAACCGGTTCTTACATACTTGAATCTGATTATTTTGAAATTTGTGAGGTAATTCAGTCCATAAATTACGCAATCTTTCGTAAGTAAACAAAAAGTAGGTAATTGGATCATTAATTAAAATATTAATAGTTGATAATTGATAGTGGAGATAGTTCGCTTGCAAAGTTTTAACCTTTTAACCGCAATGGTTATAAATCTGCTCGTAACACTTTCCACTATCTACTTATTGATTAGACTTGTTGATGGTTACTTACCTATAATTTGTTCCCGCAAAATATAAAATAATCAGAAAATTTGTATTTTGGGGAGTTCCAAAATCAACAATGGGAATTCACAATTGGAAACTTCTAAAAATTTTGTCATTTATTGTTATTTTGCAATAGGAAAATTTTTTATGAAGCGGATTTTTAGAAGTTGTCAATAATTATTAAGTAACTTTAAGTAACTAACTATTTAGGAATGTACTCAGTTTTTATTTTTAGACCATGTCAGACGATCATTTGAAAAGATAGGAGATTTTATGCGGGTATTTCCTAACATAACGGTACAAACAGAACTTGCTCACCCACATGACTTGTTAACACGATATTTTCTTATTGATATTGAATTATTTACGTGTTTGTTGGAACATTATGGCGGTACGAAAGTGGTTCGTTTGTTTGATTTGCGTTCGCTTCAGTGTGAATCATCAACAACAATTGATGATAACTTACAAGAAGTGATTGGCGATTTACGCTTTTCTGGAAAATTCAAAGCAGGCGGTTACTCAAAAGTGTTCTTCTTTTTTGAACATCAATCAACAAAAGTTAAACGGTTTTGTATTCGTTGTTTACGCAAATTGTTGGAATTTTATGAGGGTTGCGAAGCCGATCCCAAAAACACAATAACTGATGACGGAAAATATCCCTATGTGTTTGTTATTGTGCTTTATCACGGGAAAATTCCATGGAAGGAGTTGTTACAAATGAGTGATTTGGTATCATTACCGCCAGATGCGGATGATCGCCATTTTTTATCATTTCCGGCAATCCTGATTGATTTGTCGCAAGTTCAGTACGAAACATTGACAGGACATCCGGCATTGATCGCTCTTTTGGATACCCTGCAATCAGCATCGCTAGGGACATTACCAAAAAACTTTGATCGAATTGTCGGATATTTTGAAAAAATCAAAACCGATCCGCGAATTCATGGTTGGTTAAATTCCATAACCCGTTACTTTCTGGCAGTAACGAAAACCGACAAAGAAGTTGTCGCCGGAACAATTTCAAAAGTTTTAGATAAACAGGAGGCTGAAAAAATGGTCACGTCCACAATGGAAGAATTATTTCTTCAAGGTGAAATCAAAGGAAGGGAAGATGGAAAAATCGAAGGTAAAATCGAAGGTAAGATCGAAGGTCGAATTCAGGATGTTCTTAAAATACTCAATAAGCGATTCAAAAATGTACCTAATTCTGTTTCACAATCTGTTAATTCCTATACAGATTTAATTGCGTTGGATTCCCTTTTTGAGTATGCGCTGGATTGTGAAACGCTGGAAGAATTTGAGCGTGAACTTGCGCACTAATTGAAGATATTTTGAAAAGATCAAAACCGGTTTGTAAACGTATTGTTAATTAAATATGTTGATTAAATATTACTAAATTCTTTAAACAGTTACAATTATGATGCAACGAATAATTTTTTTCATTTTTATTGTTCTTTTTATTGTGGAGTCGAATGCGGCGGAGTTGACTCTGAAGCAAACCGAACAAGGTTATGAGATTCACATTAGCGGACAACTTTTTGCGGGTTACATTACCGATTACAGGGGTACACCGATTATTTGGCCCATTATAGGACCAACCGGAAAAAAAATGACCCGCGATTTCCCAATGCTTGAACGTAATGATAAAACAGAAGCAAAAGATCATCCGCATCACCGATCACTTTGGTTTACACACGGAAATGTGAACGGTTTTGATTTTTGGGCTTTGGAAAAACAAAAAATTGTTCACCGGAAATTTGTTAAAACGGAAATTGTGAACAATACTGCTATTATTATTTCGGAAAACGATTGGTTGGATAAGGAAAATAAACCGATTTGCTCGGATGTTCGGACATTCCGGTTTGGTGTTTTGGGTGAAATGCGTTATATTGATTTCGATGTAACAATAACAGCGGTTCAGGATTCGGTTGTTTTTGGCGACACGAAAGAGGGGACATTGGGAATACGTGTACCGGGGACAATGGATTTAACCGCCAAAAAACGGAACGAAAATACGGATTGGGGCGGTCATATTGTTAATGCGGAAGGAATCAAAGATAGAGACGCATGGGCGAAACGTTCTGATTGGGTTGATTATTACGGACCTGTTGAAGGGGAAACGCTTGGTATTGCGGTGCTGAATCATCCATTGAGTTTCCGTTACCCGACTTACTGGCATGTTCGTGATTACGGACTTTTTGCGGCGAATCCGTTTGGGGTTCACGATTTCGAGGGAACAACGGAAAAAAGCGGCGAACACAAAATGCGGAAAGGCGAATCATTTACATTGCGTTACCGTATTTTGTTCCACAAAGGCGATGCCGAATCCGCCGGAATTGCCGAAGCGTTTCAACAATACAAATCCGGTTTGTAGTTAATAGTTTAGAGTGAATAGTGAATAGTTGTAACCGTTCACGAACATAATTAAGGTAAGCAACATTTTATTGAAATGTTGTTTTATGTGAATTTATATGAACTGTTACAGTTTCGATTTTAATTTCAATTTCAAACCTTTGGTTGATTTAATGTTATGAAAAAAAATGTAATTATTGCCCAGAGCGGCGGACCGACATGTGTTATTAACAGTTCATTGCGCGGGGTTATTGAAGCGGCGCGTGAATTTGACAATATTGGAACGATTTATGGAGCTTGTCATGGTATTGAAGGAGTTCTCAAGGAGGAATTGCTTGACTTGTCTGCTCAACCGGAAGAAGAAATTGCGTTACTCCGTTACACGCCGGTTGCGGGTTCTATTGGAACTTGCCGTTATAAAATTAAGTCACACCAACAGGAAGATTTTGAGCGGGTTATCGAAGTAATGAAAACCCACAACATTGGTTATTTTCTGTACAACGGCGGTAATGACTCAATGGATACTGCGAACAAGATTGCGCAATTGGCAAAACAACGCGGTCTTGATTTGACGGCGGTTGGTGTGCCGAAAACGATTGACAATGATGTTGGCGATGGTGAATTTAAGTTGATTGATCATACGCCGGGTTATGGTTCAACCGCGAAGTATTGGCTTCACACGGTTCAGTATGCCAATGAGGAAAATGAAGGTTCCTGTCCGGCGGATCCGGTTCTTGTGTTGCAGGCGATGGGGCGAAAAATTGGTTTTATTCCGGCGGCGGCGCGTTTGGCGGATCCCAAACGTAAGATTCCGCTTTTGATTTATCTGGCGGAAAGTCCTTGTTCTTTGGAGGAATTATCGGAACAAGTCAATGCGGTGGTGAAACAAGCGGGGCGTTGTCTTGTTGTGATTAGTGAGGGATTTCATGTTGGTGATGTTGGAGCGGTTAAGGATTCGTTTGGGCACACGAGTTTTAGTGCAAGTCAAATGACTGTTGCGCAAATGGTCGTTAATTATCTGAATCAAAAAGGATTACCGGCGAAAGGTTCGGCACGCGGCAATGTACCGGGAACCGATCAACGTCATTCGATGGCTTATGCGTCGCTGGTTGATTTGGATGAAGCGTACCGGCTTGGTCAAAAGGCGATGGAACTTGCGGCAACAGGTCAGGGCGGTTTCATGTCAACTATTTTGCGTGAATCCGGTTTTATTTACAATGTTCGTTATGATAAAGTTCCATTGGAATTGGTTGCGAACAGTGAACGTACTTTTCCGGCGTCTTGGATTTTACCGAATGGTTGTGATGTTTCCGATGAATTTGTGCGTTATGCTCAACCGTTGGTTGGTGAAGACATGCTTTCACTTCCGATGATTGGCGGACGCCAACGGATGACGCAATTTGAACCGATTTTCGCTGAAAAGAAATTGGCTCTTTACATTCCCGAAGCAGACCGGAAAAAAACGTCATAGATTTTCTGTAATTATTTACGGGAACAATAGACCGCCAACTACCGAAATCACACGAATTCAAGTTCAGACAACTATCAACTATTTTTGTTTTCGTTTTCGATTGATTTTTTGGGGAGTTTTCTTTTTGATGTATTCTTGAACAATTATTTCCGGTTCGCGTCCGCCGAGAAATCGATACACCACCGTAAACACAAAAATTCCGACAAAACCGCCAAGCAAAAGATGAATCACATCATCCGCCGAACTCTCACCAGGCAACATCTTCATAATCGCAGCAACAATTAACGCCATTACGAATGTTGCAAAACAAGAGCGGATAATTCCTACGATAATTGATTTGAAATCAATTTGCCGATATTTTTTAACGAATATTAAAAAGAGAATCAATGTTTGACTTCCTGCCGCAATACTTGCTGCCAATGCCAAACCTTGTTCTGCCATTGGCCAGATTAAAATTAATCCGAGAACAATATTCAAAACACAACTTATTAAACCGACACGGAAAGGATTCCAGATGTCGCCAAGAACATAAAACGCACGAATAACTATCGGCAGCGAACAGAATGCCCAAACACCAGAACCAAACCAAAAAACCAAATCGGCAGTTCGTGCCATATCGTTTGGTGTGAAGGCGCCGCGTTGAAAAAGAAGATGCGGCAATTTTTCAGACATTAACATCAATCCAACACCGGCAGGAATTGAAAACATAAATTGAATTCGTAACCCCAATGAAAGGTCTTCACCTAATGCTGCAAAATTTTTTTGAGCGGCGTGTTGACTCAGCAGCGGGTAAATTGCGGTTGCAATAGCAAGACCAATCAAACCTTGCGGAAATTCGTAAAGCCGTTCACTGTAATAAATTGCAGAAACTGCTCCCGAATACATTGGAAAAGTTACGGCATGCCCAAGCCAACGAATTGTTTCTTCTGGTGCTCCGGTAAAAAGCCAAGCAATTCCGCTTGCGGATAAGATGTTTAGTTGTATCGACATCAAACCGAAAAGTTGCGGAAATAAACCGCGAAATATTTGACGAATCTCCGCCGCAACCTTTAAAAAACTTAAGTCAAAACGAAAATGGTACGCCCGCAAAAAAGGAAAGTGAATAAAAAACTGAATAATCCCCGCCGCAAGAATACAAAGTGTTAAGAGATAACATTGTGTTGCCGGATCGTTTGTAACACACGGAGCAATTAACAAAATCCCCACAAGCCAGATAATATTCAGAATAGAAGGAATTGCGGCGGGCAAGGAAAAATGACCAAGAGTTTGCAGGGTTGCTGATGTGATTGCTGCCATACAAATGAAAATCAGATACGGTAACAGAAGAGCTAAAAAATGTGATGCCAGATAAACCTTGCTGTCAGGGTGAAAGAAAGTAAAACCAATTCCGCACAAAACCTCGCCAAGAACAACAAAACCCGTTAGAAAAAGAAAAACAAAAGTAAGCATGGCAGACAATAAGGACCATGCTTTTTTTTGATCTTGTTGCCAGACTTTGCTGAAAACCGGAATGAAACTAATACTGAGTGTTCCGTCTCCGAACAGCCGACGGGCAATATCAGGAAGACGAAAAGCCAAAACAAAGGAGTCCATAATTCCGCCAACCGACATTCCCAAAATAGCGGCGGTTGCGGTGTCGCGGAACATTCCGAGCAATCGACTCAACAATGTACCAATACCAACAATAAGTGTTCCGTGTAACATCTTCTTTCGGCGCACCTGCTTAGAATCGGAAACAGACATCGTAAATATATCGTGAATAAAAAAAAGATAAGAAGGACTTTGTAGTGTATTATCAGAAAAGTAATTATTCCGCAAAATTTTCGTTTTTCAATCTTAACCCAAATGAATAATTACGAATAATTGCGAATAATTACGAATTCATCGAACGTTATACTGTATCCTGTAATCAATTGGTCTTTTAGTAGGAACGCGGGCGTCTCGCCCGCAATAATGGTCATTTCGTGGTAACAGTCTATTTTCTTAACGACCACATAATTGAAATCGTCCGCAGATGACGCAGATTTTCGCAGATTATTTTAAAAAGTTTTGTAATATATCAGTGGAATTATTGTAAATAACAACCATAGTAGCCCTGAAAGGGCGTTAGGATTATAGCCCACCCCAACGGGGTGGGTTACAAAGCAACCCTAATTAATAAGCCCTGAAA
>JAITIZ010000270.1 GCA_031279215.1 Planctomycetaceae bacterium | reverse complement strand
TCCAATCACGACGGGTTAAATCAGAATAATTCATAAAAATCTCCTTTTATAATCATAAAATTGTTAAAAAAAACAACTTGACAAATTTATTTAATGTAACTTCTAAAAACTAATTTAGGCGGAACGCAGGCGTCTCGCCTGCCCTGTATTTTTACAAAAAACGCCTAAAAATGCGGTCGAGACGACCGCGTTCCTTCTAACAATAAATTTTTACATTAGGTTTTTAGAAGTTCCCTTAAGGAAATTTCACGAAAATAGGACCCAAAAAATTATTCCACTGATAGATTACAAAAATTCTAGGTAAATTCGTCTTGACCTGTTTGGAAAAATACTTTATACTCCTTCGCACTATCATGAAATTGGTTGTTCCTACCTGTTGGGTAGGGCTGGCTTATATTGTTGTCCTTTCAGGGCGTAGGAAAAAGATCATGACGGAACAAGCCCCGCCGTTAACGACGGGGTTTACCCCTGAGAGTGATCACAAAATAAAAATTCCACTGATAGATTACAAAATGTGAAACAACCAAACTAAAAAACGGATGACAATTTTTATTTTTACGATTTCCGGTAGTGTGTTCATTTTAACTAACCCATTAAAACACGGTAAAAGAGTTGCCGTAACAATAACAGGCGTCGGGTTTTCGCACGGCGGTTGTTTCGAAACAATAAGAAAAGGAGTTCTATCTCAAAGGAGCCGAGAACGTGTCTATTTCTTCCGATGATCAAGTGAAGGAACGGATTCGTGAAGCAATTGATATTGTCGATCTCGTGTCGCAATATATCCCGTTACGACGATCCGGTCGAAATTATGTTGGTCGTTGCCCATGGCATGACGATTCAAGACCAAGCCTCCAGGTTAATCCAATCCGGCAGACATTCAAATGTTGGGTTTGCGATATCGGCGGTGATGTTTTTTCGTTTGTAATGAAAATCGAAAATGTCGGTTTCAGAGAAGCATTTGAAATCCTCGCCGATAAAGCCGGTATTTCATTGCCAAAAAAAGGGAAAAACGGAAACAGCGAACGGAGAACAGAACCAAGAGAACAAACCACAGAAAAAGAAGAAAATGTAACAACAGAACCGCTAACAATTGAAATAACCCGAAAACAATTGTTTCAGGCAGCCGAATGGCTCGCAAAAAGTTATCACGAAACCCTGCTTCATTCAGAGGAAGCAGAAATTGCACGAAAATATTTGACAGAACGCGGAATTGATAACAACGCCGTTAAAAAATTCCAACTAGGATACGCCCCAATGGAATATGAATGGCTCGTCAATAAAGTGAAACGTAAACCCGACCGACTACAAATTTTGGAAATCATTGGTAATCTGAAAAAAAAGAACGAAGATTTTTTTCGCGGGCGGTTAATATTTCCGATTCGTGACGAAAACGGACGAACCGTCGCTTTTGGCGGACGGTTAATTCCTAATTCTCCGCTGAGCCGCGATTCATGGCATAAAGATAGAAAATACCTCAATTCATCAGAAACAACATTATTTTCAAAACATAAAATCCTTTACGGTCTCGATCTTGCCCGACACCAAATTAAAGAAACACGTCGGGCATTGATTATGGAAGGCTACACGGATTGTATTGCTGCGCATCAATTCGGGTTCAGCGATGCGGTTGCGGTACTTGGAACAGCGTTGGGACCGGCACATATTCGATTATTGTCGCGATTAGATGCCGATAAAATTATTTTAATGCTCGACGGCGATAAAGCCGGTCAAATGAAAGCCGAAAGTGATCAAGTACTCAAAGATTTTATTGCAGAAGGTGCCGATATGGCAGTACTTATCTTACCGGAAGGACTTGACCCCTGTGAATTTTTGGAACAGCACGGCACGGAAGCATTGGAATTACTGCTGAAAACAGAAACAGTAGATGCCTTAGAACATATTTTCAGATCAAAAACACGCGGTATTGATTTGAAGAATGATATTATCGGTTCGAGTAAAGCATTGGACGCTATCCTCGAAATTATTGCCTTCGCTCCAATCAAAGGAACCGCACCGGATAGTCCAATGCGGTTTCGGATTGAGAAAACGATACAAAATTTGTCGGTACGTTTTTTGATGCCGGCGGACGAAATCAGACAGCGGTTGAAAGAAAAACAACGTAAAGCCGAAACAGAAATAAAACGTAATTTCAATCACAACGAAAATACCACAGAAAATATTGAACGTACAGAAAATATGGAAAATACCAACCAATTATGGTTTGATAAAACATTATTACCAGATATATTGGAACGGGATATGCTTGAACTATGGCTTACGGATCCGACAGCGATTTATGAGTTTTGGGAAGCAGTGCCGCCGGAACGCTGCCGATCTCCCGTCACGCAAACTCTTTATAAAAAATGTAACGAACTAATTGAACAGAATAAACCGGCAACATTCAGCCGTTTGATCGTTTCCTTCGATGATCTTCGAATTAAGAATTTTCTTGTAGAATTGGATGAATCGGGACGTAAAAAATTTTTTAGCGACAAGGATTCGGAGCAACCGGTTTATCATGACGAATTGGAGGAACTTAATAAATCGCTTCGTGAAGAGATGGAAGAACCGCAATTGGATAAAGAATTACGGGCAAGACTGATTCAAGAAATTATCGACGGTTTTGACCGGCGGGATTCAGAACGTACAAAAATCAGTGATATTAGTACGCTTCGCGGAGACAATTTGTCAGAAACGGAAAAAGTAAATAAACTGCTCCAAATACAAGAAAAGTTACGAAAACAACAGGAAGAAAAACGTAAAAAATTGGGTACCGAAAATGGCTGAGAAGAACAAATGATTATGACCGTAACAATACCCGTTTTTAATACAACAAAATGTAACTGTTTATTTTTGTCAATAACGTTACAACAAGAAATAGAAATCGATAATTGCTTTGCGATGTTTCCCGACATTGGTTCGACGGATCGAACCGGTCATTAACTTTAACCCAGGAGAGTTTAATGTCACGGATGACAGTGCTTGAGAGTGAAAATGTTACGAATGATAGAACAGCAAATCGTATTAATTACGAGGATGTTGTAAACCACTTAAACGACGAGGAGATGAACGAGATGTTTCGGGCTGCCGAATTATTCGGCAGTTTTGAGACGGATCGTAACAAAATTTCTGATGAGGATGATTTTTTTACCGAACTATCGCCAAGTCAACTCTGCATCGAACCGGAAGACGAAGAAGAGGAAGAAGAACCCGGTATCGAACGCGGAATCGACAAGTTAAGTGTAACAACAATTTCCATGCTGCCTTCTGAAAAGGAAAACGAAGAGGAACCGGTATTTACAATGCCTATTCCTGAACCGGAACGTTGGAACAGTGATCCGATTCGGTTGTATCTTTCGCAAATGGCGAATATTCCGCTTTTGACCAAAGAAGAGGAAGTGGTTTTATCGAAACGGATAGAAAAAAGCCGCCGAGCATTTCGCCGTTGTGTTCTTGGTTCCCCGTTTGGTTTGCAGAATGCTTTTAGTACATTAACCAAAGTGTTTCATGGTCAATTGGCGTTTGAACGGACAATCAAAATGTCGTTGACAGAAAAACTTTCAAAGGAACAAATTCAACGCCGAATGCCCCATAATTTACGGACATTGGCACCGTTGCTTGAATCAATAACATCCGATTTTGAATTACTGGTACGTAAAAGTACACCGGAGGAAATCAAAATTGTTGCGAAAAAACGGTTTTTGGAACGCCGGCACAAAGCGTTATATCTTGTCGAAGAGCTCAGTCTTCGCAACCGCCGTGTTCATGCTTTAATGAAACAACTGGAAAGTATATCTAAACGTATGGACGAAATTTCGCGGATTCTTCAAGATTCTAATATTTTCATTATGCCGGAGCGGCGTAAGATGTTGCAAACCGAACTTCGGGAACTTATTGTTACAACACAGGAAAGCCCGAAGAGCTTACGTTTTCGTTGTCAAAAGATGCGTGAATTGCTCAAAGAGTATGAACAAGCAAAATGTGATTTATCACGCAGCAATTTGCGGCTGGTTGTTTCCGTTGCAAAAAATTATCGGAATCGCGGTCTCAATTTCCTTGATTTGATTCAAGAGGGTAATACCGGTTTGATGCGGGCGGTGGATAAATTTGAATACCGGCGCGGTTTCAAATTTTCAACGTATGCAACTTGGTGGATTCGTCAGGCAATTACGCGTGCAATTGCGGAACAGGCACGGACTATTCGGATTCCTGTACACATGATTGATACATTAACCAGTTTGCGCAACATTGCACGTATGATGTATCAATCCAGCGGCCGGGAGCCTAATATTCATGAAGTTGCGGAGGCTGCTGAAATGACGGTTGATGAGGTCCGGCGAATTTTGTCGATGGGTACCAACCCAATCAGTTTGGAACATCCGGTTGGTGAAAGTGACGAAAATTGTTTTGGCGAATTTGTTGCCGATACCAATTTTGACCGCCCCGAACATTCAGCATCAAACGATATGTTACGAAAAGAGATTAAAAAAATCCTGAAAACATTGACCCCGCGTGAACGTGAAATCATTAAATTACGTTACGGTCTTGAAAACGGATATTCTTATACGTTGGAAGAAGTAGGGCGTATCTTTCAGGTAACACGAGAACGTGTCCGGCAAATCGAACAAAAAGCCGTTCAAAAATTACAACAACCAGGACGTTGTAGAGTTCTTGCCGGTTTCCTGGCACAGGATGAATAAAAGATAATGTAACAGTTTATTTAAAAATATATTCTATCCTGTTATCAGTTGGTTGTTTTTAGGATCGCAGGTGTCTCGCCCAAAAGTACAAAAATTTAGTGCAAGCGAGACGCCCGCATTCCAAAAACGACCAATTCATGGCAGAATAAAATATACAAGATTTTTAGAAATTCCTCTCAATAAACTTTTTAAAAATCTGCGAAACCCCTCGCAATCTGCGAACTGATTACCCGCCAAATTCAAAAATAATCGGAATTTTTCTTAGTGTTCACAGGGCGGTGTGTTCATTTAGTTAAACATAAGATAAGTAACCGTAACTGAAGAGAAAATATCTCATGTCCCGACCACATCAAACCAATAAGGAATTTGTTGAAGCTGCCGGAATTGCGGAACAGGATGCTTTTATTGCGGTTGCGATTCGCCGGATTGTGGGGCGATTACTGGAAATTCCTGTACGTGAATTAGCCGCCGATATGAAATTCGAAACAGTAATGCGGCGGGCAGGCTTTTATACTGATTGGGATGCATTGGATTTTGCACATGAATTCATGAAGTATTTCCCTCTCACTAGCACTATGGATATTGAACCGGACACATGGGAAAAAGGTACAGAAATAGCCGCAAACGCCGGTTATCCGAACTGGTTCTACAATCCCGATAATTACAAATTATTTAGTTTTCTCTGGAAACCGTTTGTTTCCAAGCAGCCGGCACAAAAAATCACGTTTGGTGAATGGGTTAAACTGGTAATAGAAATAGTTCTTGTTCCGGTTCGCGACAAGATTGTTCCGCCTGTTGACTGGACAGGAATTGAAACGAGCGATCAGGAATCTGATACTGTTGCGCAAAAAAGTCCATGTCATAACACTCAATTTATAGGTTGGATGGTTGTTTTTATTGTTACAATTATTTTGTTATTATACTTCTTGCAATTATTATCTTAATGTTGCAACAATTTGTATTGTGTTGTACGCAGTTGGTTTTTGTAATCTATCAGTGGAATTTTCGTTTTTTTGATCTTAACCCCGCTAGGGGTGTGAGAGTAGTTGATAGTTGGGAGTTGATAGTTGATAGTGTCGCAAGCGGATTACTACCAAACGGCAATAATTCCGCCTGTAACACTCTCCACTCTCAACTTTCCACTCTCCACTATTATTCTGCCCTTACAGGGCTTTGGTGTTTTATATTTGTTACGTAGGGCGTTGCCCTACGCTAATGCTGATTGCCCTTTCAGGGCGATTTTAATGAATACATATTTAAAAACAAAAACCGAAATTTAAAGTGTAATGAGTATATCAGTGGAATTTTGGAGTGAAACACCGAAACAAGCAATAATTAAAACGTACAATTATTTCCTTCAATTTCTAAAACGATTAGAGTTTTGTTACATTTGTTCTTGTATCATATCGCGAAGTGTTTGTTCCAGAGGGATTTGCGGTATCCAACCGGTTTCGCGGAATATTTTTTCGGTGCTGCCAACAACAATCGGCGGTTCTCCCGAACGAACCAACGCCTGATCTATCTCAACTGTTACATCCAAATTCAGAATTTCCTTGAGCATCTCAATAATCTTAAAAAGAGAAACACCTGCTCCACAACAAACATTATATATTTCGCCATTTTGACCGTGTTCCAGTAAAAGATGGTAAGCCCGCACCACATCACGAACATCAGAAAAATCCCGAATCAATTGAATATTACCTGTTTTAAGTTGGACAGATTTTTGTCCATTTTTTTTGGCATTGCACAATTGACGGACAAACGATGGAATTACAAACCGATCACTTTGACCCGGACCAGTGTGATTAAATGATCGCGTCGAAACAATATTCAGCCCTTGCCATTTAACATCCAACTGAATCCGATCCTCTTGATAAACACGACTGACAGCATAAGGATTACTCGGCTGTCTCGGATGCGACTCCTCCAACCGCTCCCCAGCCTCCCCATAACCGTACACCTCCGACGATCCCACAGCTAACATTCGGCATTTCGACCGATACTTCATAGGACGTAACCTCATAAATCGCAGTATGTTAGAGATGATATTCCCATTGTTCATTATACAACGATCAGGATCACGCCAACTCGCCGACACACTACTCTCGCCAGCAAGATGAATTAACCAATCCGGATCAAATTCTTCCGCAAGTACCGTAAATAAATCCAGTTGCGCCAAATCAATCTGCTCAAAATGGTAAGAAAACCGTTGAGGTGTTAAAACTCCGGCTGCCGGGTAAAGATCAATCCCTAAAACCTCACGAAGCCCCGCTTCAACCCCGTCAAAATACCGTAATAAATGACGGCCGACAAATCCGCCCACCCCAGTAATTAAACACTTTTTCATAAAATATTTTTGTTATGCACTTGTTTTTTTAACAGAGATTCTTATAATTTCTAAAATTCAAGCCTCTTTTTCCGAATTTGCTGGAAGGTCAAACTTATATCGTGGATCAAAGTCCTTGCCGGCAGATACAAGTGTACGCCTGACTTTCATCCGTCTCGAAGCGACAAATTCCTGTCGCAAATTTCGGGAAGAGGTTTTTTCGTTTCAAGTTTCTCCATTTGACCAATTCAAACGGCAATCGTTTTATAACATAACCAATATGGGATTTCAAGACCGCGATTACAACCGATACGAACCTTATGACGATTACGGCTATGTCAATACCCGCCGCAATAAAGGTTCCATGTCAATAACAGTACGTTTAATTATTATCAATTTTGTACTTTGGCTCGCCAACGGCTTGTTATTTACTAATAATTCTCTTACAGATATGTTGGCAGTCGCACCAGGAACATTGAATAACCCCGAATATTGGTGGAAATTCTTAACTTCCGGTTTTGTACATTCTCCCTACGATTTCTGGCATATTGCCGGAAATATGTTAGGGTTGATCATGTTTGGTTACGGCGTGATGCTCGGTCTGGGTCCCAATGGCGTCGGTTTCTTTCGCGGCGAAAATATCGAAAATCAACTCGGACGTACAGAATATCTCGTCTTTTATCTTCTTGCTATCATTTTCAGCGGAATTGTCCATGCCTTATTCAATCCCGAAGTAGGCAGTTTAGGAGCATCCGGCGGTGTTACTGCTATTATAATTCTATACGCACTTTTTTATCCTACCAAAACTCTCTTACTTTGGGGAATTTTACCGTTACCAATGTGGGCGATTGGTTTGATTATTGTTTTCACGGATGCCAGTGGTGCTTCTGGTGTTGGTAAAGGCGGAATTGCCTACAGTGCCCATCTCGCCGGCGCAGGTTTTGCCCTCCTTTACTATTTGTTCTTCGCCCAATATCGCCGAAAAATTACCGGCGGTTTCACCGGTTGGGGAAACTATTTCCGCAAAATGTCCAAACGGAAACCAAAATTACACCTGTACGAAAAAAATGAAACAACCAACCAAGAAATAAAATCAGAAAAAAATGATGAATTTGAAGAACGACTCGATGAAATTCTTAGCCGTTACGGTAAAGTCGGCGAAGCAGGACTCACCAAAGAAGAACGAGAATTTCTACAACGCGCCAGCAAAAAATATCGTGATAAAAATAAATAAATTTGTTAATGGAAAATTGATAGTAAATAGTTATACTCATCTCACTTTACGGGAACGATATACTCATCACACTTGACAATTCGGTTTTCGTTTTTGGACAAGATCAACGGATTTTGACGGGATAAACAGGATTTTTAAATAAAGAATACAAAAATTCTACTCTTATAAAACCGAATTTTAAAGTACAATGAGTATAACCAAAATAGACAGTATCAATGAATGTTGTTGCGGAACTATCATTATCAATTTTTCTCTTTTAAAACATGAATATTCTTGTTCTTGACGAATGGCTGCCTTCCATGCACAATTCAGGTAAATCCATCCGTACTTTTCAACTTCTCGCTCCTCTTGCTAAACAACATCGGATTACTTATTTAGCGCATTGTGATTCCGCCGATCAGACGGAAAAAGAAAATGTCCGAAAAATGGAAGATGCCGGATTTGAAGTGGTTGGCGTGCCGCGATCTTTCATTTATAATTCTGTTCCGAAAATTATTTTGGGAACCGTTCCTTCATTACTTCATCCGCTTCCTATCTCGGTTCGGCGTCATTTTTCGCACAATTATGTGTTGATGTTGCAAAAACTTGTTCGGGAAAAACATTTCGATCTGGTTCATATCGAATGGACACATTACGCCGTTTACAGTTCTTACATCAACACCTTGCCGCAGTTCATCTGTACTCATAACGTCGAATATCTTTCATGGCAACGGTTTACAAAAACAACACGGAATCCGTTCAAAATTATGCTCGGAATTCACGAAGCCCGAAAACTTTATCGTTTTGAGAAAAAATATTATCACAACGCCGATTATCTTTCTATTGTTTCCGATAACGATGCCCAACTTTTGCGCAACGAATTTGAACTCAATGATTTTTGTATTATTCCCAATGGTGTTACGGTAACAGCGTATGATGAAATTGAGAATACGCCGAAACCGAATCATCTTGTGTATTGCGGTTCGATGGACGTATGGGTCAATCAGGATGCGGTTACATGGTTTATTCGTAACATTTTTCCATTGATTCTGAAAAAGAATCCGGCTGTAACATTAACAGTGATAGGCCGTAATCCGCCGGATTGGATTTTAAAGTTACAAACAGATCGGATTCATTTTACCGGTTCTGTTTCAGATATTCGGTTGCCGCTCAAAGAAGGGTGTTTAGAGATTGTTCCGCTTCGTATTGCCGGCGGTTCACGACTCAAAATTCTCGAAGCATTGGCAGCAAAAATTCCTGTCCTCTCAACAACAATCGGTGCCGAAGGATTAAACGTCGAACACAATAAAAATATTGTTCTTGCCGATGATCCCGCATCATTCGCCAATCATTGTATTGAATTACTCGGCAATCCCAAAAAACGTACACAATTGGTCCAAGCCGGACGCCAACTCGTTGAAGAACAATACGACTGGAAACAAATTTCACCATTGGTCGAAACCGCATGGATAAAAACAATTGATTTATTCAAAGAAAAATCTCATGCAAAATTTCGCTAATCCCAATAACCGAGACAATAATTATCGCCCGTATGATAGTGCTATATTGTTGTAACTGCCCTTTCTAATTTTTTTTATTTTTTTGTATCAGGATTTTTTTGTTTTTATGTTACGGTATCATTTTGTAAAAAATAAGTAATATATCAGAGGAATAATTTTTTGTGTCCTATTTTTTGGAAAGGGCAAATCAATACACAGGGTGATTCAAATACTCTAGGTAACCTCTAAAAACTAATATATTAGGAGGAACGCAGGCGTCTCGCCTGCCCTGTTTTTTTTACAAAAAACGCCTAAAAATGCGGTCGATACGACCGCGTTCCTTCTAACAATAAATTTTTTACATTAGGTTTTTAGAAGTTCCCATAAATTTGAACCCTACCCGTTGGGTAGGGCTGGCTTATATTGCCCTTTCAGTGCGTAGGAAAAAGATCATGGCGGGGCAAGCCCCACCGTTAACAACGGGGTTTACACCATGAGAGTGGTTACAAAATAAAAATTCCACTGATATATTACAATAAAAGTAACTGCCTATTTCCGTTATTGCTCCCGTAAAATACTACGAACAACAATAGGAGTTAATAGTTAATAGTGAATAGTTAATAGTTGTCGCAAGCGGAATTATTGTCGTTTTGGTAGTAATCCGTTTGCGACACTATTAACTATTAACTCCTAATATAGGGAACTTCTAAAAACCTAAATTTTTACTCAAAAAATATTCGCAAATCCTTATTTTTTAAGGACAAGATTTTTAGGAAACATGTTTTTTAGAAGTTCCTTATAGTAAGTAGTTGTCGCAAGCGGAACTATTGTCGTTTGGGTAATAATCCGCTTGCGACACTATTAACTATTAACTATTCACTATTAACTAAATACGTTTCTTTTTGGGGCGGAGGAAAATGGGATCAGAATCATTAGTGAAAGGTTATTGAAAGAGACTGTTACAACAAATATTATTTTAACAAAACTCTTGTATCTATTCCGCAGCAATTCTATTTGTTTATCAATCGGTGTCATTTGTGAACAAATTATCCTCCAATCTGTGTAATTTTCGGACTCTGTTATATTTTCGGACTTTGTTATATTTTCGGACTTTGTTATATTTTTGTATCATTTCTTTGTTTTACCTGAAGCGTTCCAAACCGATAAGACACTCTAACTAAATTCAATTGATAAAGGAGAAAAATTGCTTGACGTTGTGATTCGAACTGGGGATACGGAACCCAATCGTTCCAATGATTCAAATACTGGTAAAGCGTCCACGCTAACAAAATTCTTGATCGGTTATAGGAAAAACATTGACGAAAAACCGAGATTCCCCAGAATGTCAAAAAAGGAGCAGCACAGAAAACCATCAAAAGAAATACCACACAACCGGGATTCACCGGTAACCAAATTAATGATTTTTTAATTGCCGGAAAATGGTTATCGTATTGAACCATGAAAAAAAACGAGAGATTGAGCCATCCTGTTCCCGTAACAACACAAAGAAATAGAACCGGCAAAATTCCATCCGGTAATGGCAACGGAATCAAGGCGGAAAGAATAATTGAAATGTAAATAGTTGCAATCCAAAATACGAAAGCAATCATTTCAATCACCGCTCCGAATACACAATAACCAATATTATACCGGTGAATAAACCAGATTAAATCGGACAACGTGAACTCTTTCGGAACAGTCATTATTTATTATGTTGAAAAGTATCAAGCCATTGACAGGTTTTTCTAATTCCCTCTTCAAGAGAAATGGGTGAGTAACCGAGTTCCTGTTTAGCTTTATCGCACGAAAACGCCCAATCAACAAGAAATGTCCGAACCCAACCGGGAGTGATGGGCGGGTAAACACCAAAATATTCGGCACGGTACCGAAAAAAATAGGCAACAATCATCGGAATAACCCAATAAATCTTCCATTGAAATCGTTTTGTACCGTCAATCCGATCAACCGTTTGAAATAATCTTTCAAGTGAAACATTTTCTCCGCCTAAAATATATCGTTCACCAATTTTTCCGTGCTGCATTGCCAAAAGGTGCCCCTCTGCAATATCGTTCACAAATCCGTAATTACCGATATTCACTCCGCGATTCAGTAAAAACGGAAAACGGCCATGACGGAAATCATCAATTAATTTTGAAACAGAATTTGACTCCGAAAACAACCCCGGTCCATAAACCCGTGTCGGATTGACAATCACCAACGGTAATCCTTCTTTGATCCATTGTGTTGATTCTTGTTCCATGAGAGTTTTGGTTTGTTCATATTCCGTGAAATAACGTTTGGTTATTCGGGGCATTGTTTCATCACCGAGAACACCGTGCGGAGTTGGTCCTAGTGTTACAATCGTTGACGTCCAAACAATCCGTTCAATCCCTAATTCTTTGGCAACAGTAAAAATATTGCGTGTTCCATTGATATTGACTTGTTCATAAGTTTTTGGATTGGGCGGCCAATTTTTAGCGTATGCCGCCAAATGAAAAACGTATCGGCAATCCCGCATCCCATGACGCAAGGACTCAATATCCGTAATATCACCAACAATATATTCAACATTGGGTTTAGTTTCCGGTCTATTTCGGACAAGTGCTTTGATTGAAAAACCGCATTGAATGAGTCTTTCGAATAACACAGAACCAATAAATCCAGTACTGCCGGTAATAAATATTTTTCCCGTCGTGTCCATAATATCTTAGGAATTTATGGGACATTAAAATTATTTCAAATTATCTCAAAAGTCCCCAAAAGGTAACAGTCTCTTTTCTTAACGGCCACATAATTGAAATCGTCCGCAGATGACGCCGATTTTCGCAGATTATTTTAAAAAGTTTGTAATCTATCAGTGGAATTTTTATTTTGTAATCACTCTTACGGGGTAAACCTCTGTTGTTAACGGCGGGGCTTGCCTCGCCATGATCTTTTTCCTACGCCCTGAAAGGGCAACATACTGTAGTTGAGAGTGGAGAGTTGAGAGTGGATAGTGTCGCATGCGGAATGATTACCGTTTTGGTAGTAATCCGCTTGCGGCACTATCCACTCTCAACTTTCCACTCTCAACTATTATTCTACCCTTTCAGGGCGGCCTTATGAGGACGATTCCAACCCGCCGCGTTGTGGCGGGCTGGCTTATGTTGCCCTTTCAGGGCTACTATGGTTGTTATCTATAATAATTCCACTGATATATTACATTTTTTGTATTTTTTGTCTATTCTTCCTTTGTTTGTTTCGTTATTTCCTACTCTCAAAAAATAATCCGTGAAAATCCGAGAATATCGAATATCTGCGAAAATCGCTGGACGAAAATTGCTGAGCTAAAATCTGCGTAAATCTGCGGACGAAAATAGACAATGACCCCAAAAGTTCCTTAAATTTCCGATTAAAAATAACATCGCCTGTTACTTTAATGAGTTTGATTTAATGAATGGCCGGTTAAAATCCGAAACACTTCGAGATATTTTTCTTGTGTTTTTTTAACGATTTCGTTTGGGAGTTCCGGCGGCGGGCTGTTTTTATCCCAACCGGTTTGCGTCAACCAATCACGAACAAATTGTTTATCGAATGAAGGTTGTCCCTGACCCGGTTGGTAACTGTCGGCGGGCCAAAATCGGGAACTATCTGGAGTTAAAACTTCATCGAGGAGTGTTAATTGACCTTCGAAAAATCCGAACTCGAATTTGGTGTCGGCGATAATAATTCCTTTTTTTATTGCCAATTCCGAACCGCATCGAAAAATATCGAACGATTTTTGACGTAATTTTTCAGCAATATCTTGTCCAACAATTTCAACCATTTGATCAAATGTAATATTTTCATCATGACCGGTTTCCGCTTTTGTGGAGGGGGTAAAAATTGGTTCCGGCAATGGGGCACTTTCACGAAGTCCGTTTGGTAATTTAATACCGCAGACGGAGCCGGATTTTTGATATTCTTTCCAACCGGAGCCGCTCAAATAACCGCGAACAACACATTCAATTGGTATAACCTTACATTTTTTACCAAGCATGGAACGTCCGTCAAATATTGTAAGATCGGTATTATTTGGGAACGGCATTTTCCTGACATTGGCGGTGATTAGGTGATTAGGGACGCCGAGTTGCCGAAACCAAAATGCCGATAATTGGTTCAAGACTTTTCCTTTATCAGGAATTCCTGTGGGAAGAACCCAATCGAAGGCACTGATCCGATCACTGCTGACCAACAACAGAGAATCACCAAAATCATAAATATCACGGACTTTCCCATGTTTGGGCGTCATTCCAGAAATGGAAGTTTGAAGTACAATCATTTGTCTATTGTTCCCGTTTGGAACATTTTGAGTAATCGATTTTGAGTAATCGAAACAATATCAATAAACCGTAACTGCTAAAATTTTCTGTTTTGTGTCTTGTGCTTTCGAGAAAAATGTTTATAAAAAAATTTATTATCCGCTAATTTTACACAAAGAACGTCAAGAGTTGTACCATACGGTTTACTATTGGTCAAGACGAGCCTAATATTTATCGGATGGTTATTTATTTTGACTCAAAATTCTATTGAAATTGGGACGATTTTTGTTATCAATATCAATTAATCTTTTTGTAATCTATCAGTGGAATTTTTGTTTTTCGCTCTTAACCCCGCTAGGGGTGTGAAATGCATAACCGGCGGTGAAGCGAAGCGCAACCGCCGGATCTGGAACTCCCCCATTTTCCCAAAGCCCTGCAAGGGCGAGATAATAGTTGATAGTTGAGAGTGGAGAGTTGATAGTGGATAGTGTCGCAAGCGGATTTTAAGCGGGAATACTTGTAACTCGCTTGCGACACTCTCCACTATCAACTAATATTAGCGATGTTGCTTGCAAGCGTATTATGTTTCGGATAAAATGGGGCTTCTTTGTAAGCGTCCGTTTTCTATTATGCGTAATTTGAGTTAACACTATGGACATTATTAA